>JAHFPK010000178.1 GCA_023266715.1 Hyphomicrobiales bacterium
CTTGATTTCAATCAGAACCTCGCCTTCCTGCGGGCCTGCTAGGTCAACCTCGACAATCTCCAACGGTTTGCCAGCTTCGAATGCAATGGCGGCGCGAGATTTCATGGAGTTCCCCTTGGATTATCGAAAAATTATTTTTTGCACATCGAAACCATGAAGTACAGGCGAGTCAAGTATAATGTTTTCAATAGCCTGTACTTTGCCATCACCTGGGCGATGTTCTATCGTCCCTTAAGTGCATAATCAGGAGCTGCGCATGACAATAACACGGGCCGATTGCGTGGCGAAAGACGCCCGGGATGTGCTGGCCTCGCGGCGTGCCCTGTTTTCGCTTCCCAAAGGCGTAATTTATCTTGATGGCAATTCGCTGGGGGTATTGCCGCGCCATGTGGCAGCGCGGGTCAAGGCGGCGGTTGAGCTGGAATGGGGCGAAACGCTCATAAAATCGTGGAATAAGCATGGCTGGTTTCATTTGCCGCAGAAAATCGGAGCGAGATTGGAACGGCTGGTCGGAGCGGAGCCGGGGAGTGTCATTGTCGGCGATACGATTTCGGTCAATCTCTTCAAAATTCTGACCTCTGCCTTGGGGCAAAGGCGCAAGCGCAAAGTCATCCTGTCTGACTCCGGCAATTTTCCATCGGACCTTTATGTGGCGCAGGGCCTCACTCAGTTCATGGCCGATGGCCACGAGGTTCGGGTTGTGGCTCCTGAGGATGTTGCAGCTTCCATCACGGCTGATGTGGCCGTGGTGATGATCACGGAGGTGGATTACCGCACGGCACGCCGCCATGAAATGAAAGAAATTACGAGACTCGCCCACAGTGCAGGCGCGCTGATGATCTGGGATTTGGCCCATAGTGCGGGGGCCGTTCCTGTCGATCTCAAGGGTTGTGGGGCCGATTTTGCCGTGGGCTGCACCTATAAATATCTCAATGGCGGGCCCGGAGCGCCGGCCTTTCTCTATGTGCGGCCGGAGCTGCAAAACATGGTGCAGCCCGCGCTTGTCGGCTGGTGGGGCCATGCGCGGCCCTTTGCCTTTGACCTCGATTTCGTTCCCGCCCCCGGCATCATTCGCCAGCAATGCGGCACCCAGCCCATTCTTTCCATGACAGCCCTTGATGCAGCTCTCGATGTCTGGGATGGCGTTGATTTGCGGGATCTGCACAGGAAATCGAAAGCGCTCTGCCAGCTCTTTATTGATCTGATTGAGGAAAATTGCGCCCGCCATGGATTGAAATTATCGGGTTCGCGCGCCATGGACCGGCGCGGTTCGCATGTTTCGTTTCATTGCCCAGAAGGCTACGCGGTAATGCAGGCCCTCATTGCGCAAGGCATCATCGGAGATTTTCGCATGCCCGATGTAATTCGCTTTGGCATTACGCCGCTTTATACGAGCTTTGCCGATATCTGGGATGCGGCGGCAGTTCTCACGCGCATTCTGGGTGAGAAGCTTTGGAACAGGCCAAAATTTTTGGCAAGGAAAGCTGTTACCTAGCCATTTGACAAGTCATTGACCCTGCGCTTGATAGCCCCATGGGAAAATTTACGATTCAGGATGTGGCCCGGCTGGCGGGGGTGAGCGTTGCAACAATCGACCGGGTGCTCAATCGCAGACACGGGGTCCGGGCTCCCACCATAGCCAAAGTCGAGGCCGCCATTCGCGAATTGAATTACCAGCCGGACCGCATTGCAGCGCGGCTTGCGCGGTCGCGGGAATACCGCTTTTGTTTTGTGCTGCCGGTCAGCAGCAGCGAGTTTTTCACGCGCATTGCCGATGAAGTGCACCAGGCCACCGAGCGCATGGAAGCCGAACGGGTTTCGATCATCGTCAAGCGCGTCGATGTATTTGACGGCGAGCTATTGGCCCATACGCTTGATTCAATCGACAAGACGATGGACGGCGTGGCGGTCGTGGCTCTTGATCATCCTGCCGTGCGTGAGGCCATCAACGTGCTGGTGGGTCGTGGAATTACGGTGGTAACACTGGTTTCCGATGTGCCGGGGTCCAAGCGCCAGCATTACGCCGGTATCGATAATTCCTCTGCCGGGCGCACCGCCGCCAATCTTATGGGGCGCTTCCTGCGCGGCATGACGGGAACCGTTGGGGTTTTTGCGGGTTCGCTTGCGTTGCGCGATCACATTGAGCGGCAATTCGGGTTCGAGCAAGTTGCGGCCCATGAATATCCCCATCTTGCGGTCTTGCCGGTGCGTGAATCGCGGGATGATTGGGAGCGGATTGAAGAGATGACGCGGCAACTTCTCGCCGAACACCCTGATCTCATTGGAATATACAATGTAGGTGGCGGTACGCGCGGCATTGTTTCGGGTCTTGAAGCGGCAGGCCGTTCCAAGGATATTGTTTTCATTGCCCATGAGGTGACGGACCTGTCGCGTCGGGCGCTTATTCGCGGCACAATTGATGCGATTATCAATCAGGATGCGGGCCACGAGGTGCGAAGCGCGGTGCGCGTGCTGGTGGCCAAGGCGGACAAGGTTCCGCTGATTGAATCGCAGGAACGCATCCGCATTGACATCTTCATGCGGGATAATTTGCCATGATTAAAGGGCCCTCACCCGCCCTGTCGGGCACCTTCTCCCGCCGAAGGTGCTCTCTGATTCACATATCTCTCCGCATCAGAATTGCTCCACGTTTCATTTTGTAAAAATTTTGTAGGCCGCTGTTGAGAGTTTTGGGGCCTGGCTTGTCGTAATATCCGGTCCACCCGCCGAGGCGGCCTATGACCCATGTGGCGTAGGCGAGGCTGTGTCTGGGGTTCGGGTTCTTTTGGCGCGGGCGTGGATTTGGGCCTTCGTATTCCTGGTTGATGGCCGCGATGATTTTGCAGTCTTGTTTGTCGAATACCGCAGCGATGGCCTGTCCCAGCGGATTGTCGCGGGCCTTGATGAGTTGCATGACGGTGACCGCTGCCACGGCGGCTGCAGCAGTGAGCACCATCATGGGATCAGGTTCACCGATGCGGGCCTCTTCGATCTTGAAGCCGCCGCTCTTCAGGCTGTGGAAGTACTCCTCGATGCTCCAGCGCATGCGGTAAAGCCGGAGTATCTCCAACGCCCCAGCCCAGTCTTCGATTGCACGGGTGGAGATCAGCCGCCAATGGATGGGCGTGATCTCCTCCGGCGCATTCACCTCGCAGATATCAATTGCCCACAGGGTCAGGCTGGGGGCCAAGAGCTGCACGGATTCCTTCGGCATGCCACTATGGGGCGCCCTGACCTCAACTTTGCAAAAGCGCAAGGCAAGTTTGGCCTGGCGCGCGGATTGGCCCGGTTTGGCAGGGATATCAATATGTTCAAGCTCGCCCGCCGGGTTCTGTGCAGCCATGTGATCATAGAGTTTCTTGCCATCCCCAAGGCAGCGGTTGTGGCGCATCCGTGTCACCAGATGCACATTGGCGGGCTTGCGCGCATAGTCTTCGTAGATGTCGCTTTCGCGGTCTGCCACCACGGTTATGCCCGCGGCCTTGGCCAGAACGCGCCCTGCCGTTTCGGCCCCCTTGATCCAGCGCAGTGACTCCTTCTCTTCCAGCGTCCGCTGTGCCCTGGGTGCTGCCTTGCCTCCTGTGCGGTTCCAGACTTGCGCTCCGGCAAGTCCCAGAACCTCCCCCGTTATTGCGTCCACCGCCAGCACCGCATGCAGCGTCAGCCCACGTGTGCAGCCACCTTTGCCAACAGGCCCAAATCCTTGGGCGCGCCGCTTGACGCCACCGAACACCAGATCGCTACTGTCCTGAATGGCCAGAACTTCACGGCCTGCTGCACGCAGGCCAGTCTTGGCACCGGCATCAGCGAAGATCGCCTCAGGCGTCACTGCGGCATGCCGCGTAAACCGCGTAAACCGCATCTCGCGGCTGCGCCTGCCGCTACCAAGCTTGCGCACACAGGAGCCCGGATCACAGACCAAAGCCCGGGGCAACAAAGCCCCCCTTTTTTGCGCCGCTCGTCACCGAACTGCCCAAACCCGTAAGATATTCCACGATGCCTGACAGCGCCCATCACAGACCTCCCGATTCAACAAACCATCAGGGAATCATCAGGCAATCCAAAACGCAAGAAAAGATATGTGCATACGAAAACGCCGAAGGTGGGAGAAGGTGGCCGAAGGCCGGATGAGGGCCCTTTTTTAGAGCGGCTTCAGTCCCCGTTCGATCTGCGCGCGACGGCCTTCGAGGAATGGGGGCAGGGACAGGGTCTTGCCCAGATTTTCTATGGACTCATCGGTGGCAAAGCCCGGACCGTCGGTGGCGATTTCGAAGAGCACGCCGTTGGGTTCGCGGAAATAGAGGCTCTTGAACCAGAAGCGGTCCACGGGGCCGCTGTTGGGAATGCGGAGTTCCTTGAGCCTTGCCGCCCAGGCATTGTAGTCAGCCGATGGAATGTTGAAGGCCACGTGATGCACGGCACCCGCGCCCTGATGGGCAGGCGGCAGACCGGCATCAACGCGAACATGAAGCTCGGAGACGGGACCTGAACCATTCATCTTGAAAACGCCGGTGTTCCCGAATTCGCGGACTTTCGTCGTGTTCATGACGGCGGTGAGCATTGTTTCAGTTGGCTTGAGATCAGGGACGCTGAGGGTGATGGGACCGAGGCCACGAATCTGGTGTTCGGCGGCTATGGGGCTTTTTTCCCAGATGTGGGTTTCGCCCTTGCCATCGTCATCAACCAAGCTCAGACGCTGACCTTCGAAATCCTCGAAATCGAGGGTGAGGCGGCCATCTCTTTCAACCACCTTGTCGGCGGCAACACCATGGGCCTTGAAATGATCGGACCAGAACTTGAATGCCTTCTCTCCCTTGATACGAAGGCCGGTGCGGCAAATGGAATGGGTACCGCGTCGTTCGCGGCCGACGGGCCAGTCAAAGAAGGTGATGTCAGTTCCGGGTGAACCCAGTCCATCGGCATAGAACAGGTGATAGGCGGTGGTATCATCCTGGTTCACGGTTTTCTTGACCATGCGAAGGCCCAGCGTCTTGGTATAGAAATTGTGATTGCTCGGCGCATCGGCGGTGATGGCGGTGAGGTGGTGCAGGCCCTTGAGTTGCATGGTCGTGTCCTATCTATTCAGCCATG
This sequence comes from Hyphomicrobiales bacterium, assembly GCA_023266715.1. Taxonomy (GTDB): domain Bacteria; phylum Pseudomonadota; class Alphaproteobacteria; order Rhizobiales; family Aestuariivirgaceae; genus Aestuariivirga. The sequence goes on from JAHFPK010000178.1 coordinate 5,092, forward strand.
TGCTGGCGAGTGTTACGTCATTTTGGGTGAGATTATGACCAGTTGGAAGGGTTTCATGCTGCACATCGCCGTGGGCTTCCTTCAGCATCGTGGCCAGCAGATTGGCGTTGCTGGCTGGGATAATGGGATCGCTTGCGCCCGAAATGATGAGAACCGGTTTCTGCGCAAGGTCGGCCTGTGGAGGCTTTGCGAGAGGCACCATGGCACGGAGCAAAATAGCTCCGCTCAAAACATCCGGCCTTAACAAAAGGATGGCAGCTGCAATATTGGCCCCATTTGAAAAACCGACGGCAATGGGTTTTGGCAACTTGTAGGTTTCGCCCGCCGCAACAATGAAATCGGCCAGTTCATGGGCGCGCTTGATGACATCCTGTTCATCGAATACGCCTTCGGCGAGGCGGCGGAAAAATCGCGGCATTCCATTTTCGAGGACCTTGCCGCGGGGTGAAAGCAGTGAACGCTCCGGCGCGAGGGACCTGCCCAAGGACAGCAGATCATTTTCATTTCCGCCTGTGCCGTGGAGCAGGAGAAGCGGAGCGGCGGTTGAAATGCCTTGTTCAAAGCGATGGATAAAGGAGAGTTCCTGGGTCATGCCCGCGAGATAATCACCCCAAATCGCTGGAACAAGCAATCATTCTTGGAACTGAGTTACAGATTATATACCACGTGAAGGTCGGGGCTGACCCAACACGAATCCGGTGCCATCGAGGCCATAGATATCGGGGCGAAAATTCACCTTGCCATCTTCCGTTGCCCAGGCGGTGAGATACATGAAACGCACGTCCGGCGGGTTTGCCACCTTCACATCATAGGGTTCCCGGCTGGCCGTAATCATTTCGATCTCAGTTGCGTCAATCCCGTCCTGGCCGCCCAGGATCCAATCGACAACGGTGCTGACTTTATCAACA
>JAHFPK010000179.1 GCA_023266715.1 Hyphomicrobiales bacterium
TTTTCCAATTGCAACCAGCCATATGCCGGACACCAATATGCCGATGGCGAAGGCGGTTATTGGGCTGATTTGCTCGCTGGCTACAAACCAGGTTGCCAAAAGTGTTATGAGTGGCGCGGCACCCCGGGCGATAGGGTAGACTAGGCTGAGATCACCATCCCGATAGCTGCGCGCCAGAAAAATATTATAGCCCGTATGCAAAAGCCCGGAAACAAGAGCATAGACAAGGCTTTCGCGGGAGGGCCAAGCAAAAAAGAAAAGCATTGCGATTCCCATGAGACCCATCAGGGTTTGCAAGAGGAACAGCGACAGAAACCGGTCCAGTTTGAGTTTTACCAACAGATTCCAGCTGGCATGCATGAAGGCGGCAGCCAGAACAGCAAGAAAAACAGTAAGTTCCAATCATTTAACTCCGGAAGCGGGTCTCTTAGCCCGAGATTGGCGCTTTTGCCAGCCGGTTCCGGATGGGGTGCCGGGAACTAAAAAAGGAGCCCAATTTGGGCTCCCTTGGTGGTTCAATAGGCAGTGCTGGTTTACGAGCAAACGGCTCCGCCCACGGATGTATTGTAATAGGTCAATCTCAGTGTGCTCCACGACCGTTGCATGAGCCTCGGACGAAATCCGTTCAGCAAACTCCGCATGGCAATCTCCCGCAGTGAAGCGGCGTATAACTGCGCTTCCTTGAAATTGTCTCATATCAACGAGCAATTTCGGCTATCTGAAAGAATTCATTCAAATTATATCGAATTTCCTTCGCTGGAGGCGCGCGCAAATACAAAGGCACTGCAAATGCAGGGCCATGATAAGTTGATATGCCCCAGGACTATTGGGCAGCCGGCGCTGCCTCGGAATCGGCACTCGACTTGCCTGTTGCGATACCTGTCTTCTTGGTGTCCATTTTTGAAATTTCAGCGAACCAACCGGCCTGATCGCCAGACTGTAGTGTCCCTTCGCAATTTGGTGCGCAAACATATGAAAATCGGGCGCCAGCTTTGTAGAGTGCCAGGTTGTTGAGGCCGCCTTGTTGGACGGTAACATCAAAGGAATAGAGATGGTTGCCATTTTGATCAAGAATGATCAGGTTGGTGGAACCATAGGCGCGGCCATGAACGAAAATCTTGTTTCCATGAACCGTAGCATCGGCAATGCTTGGATTGCCAATGACAACAGCACCTGGAGTTCCTGATATGTCAATCAACTGGGTCTGGTCCGTCTTGATAATCAGCTCCTGGGCAGCCATTGCAGCTGAGGTGCAAAAGAGTGCCAGCGTGAGGGCGCCTGTTGTAACTCGGATTAGTTTCAGCATGTCGCGTGTTTCCTTGATGTCAGTCGAGCACTTGTCGTTCAATGACTTTCCAATCTGCACGCTAATGGTGAATCTTCTCTTACGAATTTGAAAAACCCGAAATCGTGCAAATATCCAACGGAACACGGCCAGTACTGAGGGAGTTGGGCCAATAGTTAACCTGCCCCGGGGGCTCAAACAAAATCCACAGTGCTCATGGTGGAAGATCAAATCGTGACTTTCCAATTATCCACCAAACTTAAACTCTTCTATATCTCAAGTATTTCTAATGATAATTATCCATAAAATGCAATATTAGAGAATATATTTGGAAATAACAAAATGTTTACCAATATATAACGATATAACTAAAATAGTACTGATTAATGCGTCAAATTAATAACCAAAATCGCCCAGGAAGTCCGTAAATATTCCACTGATCTCGAAGATTTACTTGGCATTAACTGGTGACGGCTATGGTCACCTATGGTTCACGGAGACGGCGCATGAAGCATCGTCATAGAGGAGCCAGGTGCTGTAGAGTAATCTTGGAGAATTATATGAAGAAGTTTGTACGTTTCATGAACGACGAATCCGGCGCGACAGCAATCGAATACGGCCTCATCGCTGCTGCTATGGGTCTTATGCTTGTAGTTGTTATGCCTATCTTGGCGACCGCTGTTTCGGGCGTGTTCGGCCAGCTCAAGTCCGGTTTGGACAACATGTAATAGCATCTGGTATTTCTCAGCCGCCAAAAAGTGGCTCAGTAATGCTATTCAAAAATGGAACCATTGGGTTCGTCCCAATGGTTCCTTTTTTATGCAACCATTTAGCAAGGTTAACTCTGTCTTTACGCCAATCATGTGATGATTAAGTCCAATATTCATTTCCATTTGCATGAAATGTTTGAGGGCACATGATCCATTTTCTCTCGATCTCAATATTTCCGCTTCTCATGATCATTGCCGGGGCGAGCGACGCCTTGTCGCTTCGCATCCCCAATTGGCTGACGCTTGCTATTTTTGGAGTCTTTTTTCCATTAGCCTTCGCCACAGGCATGCCGCTTTCCGTGTTTGGCCTTCATGTTCTCACCGCCATAATTCTTTTTGTTATTGGCTTCTTGTTCTTTTCTGCCGGGTTATTTGGAGGCGGTGACGCCAAATTATTGGCGGCCGCAGGTATCTGGTTTGGCAGTTCGCAGGCTTTGCCGTTTTTGGTCTTTACCGTCATGGCGGGAGGCGTCCTGGCACTGTGTGTAGGGCTCTGGTCAATCATTTCCATGAGTTGGGAAATCCACGATGTCTCGTGGGCAAAAAAATTGGTGAGCCTGCGGCCAAGCGTGCCTTACGGCTATGCGCTTGCAATAGGTGCCATTCTGGCATTTCCCCAAAGCTGGTGGATGGTGGCTTCTGGTTAATGAGGCAACTCCAATCTGTTGGTCATTAACCTAAATTTGACCATTCCGTCCGAAAGTCAGGATTCTATTTAGCGCCAAGTGCGCAGGGTAAGGGTACGAAATGAGTAAAACGCGCATCGTCATACTTGGTCTGGCCATCGGTTCAGCCGTCTTGGCCGGTCTCCTGGCCAAGGGGTTCATCGGTCAGAAGCCTGACAAGGAAATTGCTGAGATCAGAAAGGTCAAAACTGTCGACGTCCTGACAGCGTCGAAAGATATCCTTATGGGTGAACGCTTTGTCGACGGTTCAACGGCTTGGAAGCCATGGCCTGTTGAAAACGTCACCGATGCAATGATTACCCGGGATGAAAAACCCGACGCGAAGGAAGCGTATCTGTCTGCGCGCGCCAGGCTCGCCGTCTATGAAGGTGAAACAATCCTTGAAAAGAAATTGGTCCTGCCCGGCGAAACTGGCTTCATGAGCGCCATTTTGCCAAAGGGCATGAGAGCGATCTCGGTTGCGATCTCCGAGCATTCCAGCGCCGGCGGGTTCATTCTTCCCAATGATCGCGTCGATGTCATTCTCACCAAGAAAGTGGACAATCCCCAGTCCTCTGACAAGATTATTACAAGCGAAACTGTTCTCTCCAACGTCCGCGTTCTCGCCATCAATCAAACCTACCGGCAAGACAAGGAGGGTGACACGGTCACCGTCGCCGAAGGAAAAACGGCGACACTCGAGTTGGATCCGCGTCAGTCCGAAATTATCTCCATGATTGAATCGGTTGGCGAGCTTTCGCTGGCATTGCGTTCGATTGCCGAAAATGACGGCAAGAGCATGGAAAAGGAAGGTCCAAAACTTTCCGATAAATATATGGGCAAGAAACAAGGCGGCGGCGACACACTGTTTGTGCGTTACGGCGTCGAATCCTACACGTCCACTCGTTGAGGCATCAGGTCATGTTGTTTAACAATCAAAAACCACCAGCGCTCAAATCCCGTCGTCTGAGCCTCAAATTGGCAGCGCTTCTGCTGAGTTCGCTGATTTTCATGCCTGTTGCGGGTGTATTGCTGAATACAGTGGCAATGGCCAGCGACCTGGAAGACATACAGAGTGCGAATGAAAGCGATGGACATTTTGTGCGTATCGGATTGAACAAATCCATTGTCATTCGCCTTCCAGCCAACGCCCGCGATGTGATCGTGGGCAATCCTGAGATTGTGGATGCCGTGGTCCGCTCAAAGAACACCGCTTACCTGTTCGCCCGCAGCGTGGGGCAAACCAACATTTTCTTCTTTGACGAAGGTGGACAGCAGATCCTCAATCTTGACTTGGAAGTTGCCATTGATGTGACGGCCCTGCAGAAACTTCTGCAGAGAAGCATTCCCGGCACGAAAATAACTGTTGATACGGTGAACAACAGCGTCGTTCTGGGCGGCACTGCTCCCAATGCGGCAGAAGCAAAATTCGCCGAAGATATTGCGACCAAGTTTCTGACGCGCGACGTCGACAAGGTTACAGGCTCAGGTCTTGTCAACACAATCAAGATCACTGGTGAAGACCAGGTAATGCTAAAAGTTCGGGTTGTAGAAGTGCAGCGCAAAGTACTGAAGCAGTTTGGGGTCAATATCCAGGCTTTGTTATCTGTCGGAAAATTTGCTTTCAATCTTGCCAGCATCGGCCCATTCAATGCGATTACCGGCCCACCGACCGGAGTAAAGGGTGTTTATACGGATGGAACAGACAGCGTGACGGCTGTCGTTCGTGCCATGGAAAGAGAGGGAGTGCTAAAAACTCTCGCTGAACCAAATCTGACAGCTATTTCCGGCCAATCTGCCAAATTCCATGCGGGTGGCCAGTTTCCGACGGGCACCAGTTGTACGGGTACTTCAACCGGCGGAAGCTCGGCGACGACTTGCGGAACTGACTTCAAGGATTTTGGCGTGTCGCTATCCTTCACGCCCGTCGTGTTGTCCGAAGGCCGCATAAATATGAAGATCAAAACTGATGTGAGTGAGATCAATACTACTCTCTCAGTCGGTGGAGTTCCGGGCATAGATACCCGCAGCACTGAAACAGATATTGAACTTCCAAGCGGTGGTTCAATGATGCTGGCTGGTCTTATCAGCGACTCCACCCGCCAGTCAATTGATGCGACCCCAGGATTGAAAAAACTTCCAGTTCTTGGGGCGCTATTCCGTAGCCGTGACTATACCCATGACGAAACCGAACTGGTCGTGATCGTAACCCCCTATCTTGTGGGCTCTGTTGCAGAAAAGCGGCTTTCAATGCCGGATGATCGCTTCAACACGCCAAGCGACTGGAAGACAATTCTGCTTGGCCGTTTGAACAAGGTCTACGGCACGGCGGGGCAAAATCCGGATGGTGTTTATCACGGCAACGTCGGTTTCATTGTAGAATAAATGTAAGCGGAGACTATCATGTACAAGCAAATTCCGATGTCAGCCGCTTCCAGGATGCGCCTGGTTTTGTTCATCGCCATGTCTTCGACGCTTGCGGCCTGCAGCAGCGGGGAACTGGCGCTTGTTGACACCTATGTGCCAGCAACTCACTATGAAAGATATCCCATTGAGGTCACGAGGGGGCCAGTGAAACTGGAAATTTCATCGCAGCATGGAACCCTGCAGTCGTCTCAGATCAACGCGATCTCCGGGTTCTCGCGCTCAGCCATGAATTCCGGTTCCCCCAAGATTACAATTCTTCATCCCTCAGGTGGCGGCGCGTCAGGCAAGGTAGCAAGGCAAACCTACCAATTGCTCGTGCAGAGCGGTATTTCACCCGGCATGATCTCGAGAAAAACCTATCCCGGTCCGGCCAAAGGTTCAGTGCAGATTTCCTACCTCCGCAGCGTAGCCGTTACCAAGGAATGCGGCGACTGGTCCACTGATCTGGCCAATACATCAAACAACGAGCCGTACGCAAATTTTGGCTGTTCCGTGCAAAACAATATTGCTGCCATGGTTGTAAATCCCGAAGATTTTGTGGTGCCCCGTGCCACCACACCCGCACTTGCCGCAATCCGAACCCCCGCAATTAAAACCCTCATGTCTGCAACTGCGGCCGCAAGTTCACCGGCAGCAACTACAACTGGACCATAATGGCTTGAAACTTTTTAAAACGATATCCGGAAGCGCCGCCTTGAAGATTTTAGAACAGGTCAAAAAAATATGATCAACGCAACTGCCCAAGCTAACGCAATGCAACTGCCCGATGAATTTCCGGTGGCATTGGTGCCCCGCGTTAACATTCACACGTTTTGCGACAATCAACAGACTGCTGAGACGTT
>JAHFPK010000180.1 GCA_023266715.1 Hyphomicrobiales bacterium
AGGGAACCATCGGCGGCTCGATCGCCAATAGTGATCCGGCGGCGGATTACCCCTCCGCCTGCTTGGGCCTTGGCGCCACGATCATCACCAACAAGCGTAAAATCCCGGCAGACGCCTTCTTCACCGGCATGTTCCAGACAGCCCTGAAGGACGGCGAAATCATTACCGAGGTGAGCTTCCCGATCCCCAAGAAGTCCAGCCATCAGAAGTTCCCCAATCCGGCCTCGCGCTATGCGCTGGTGGGCGTGTTTGTTGCGCAGGATGCGGGTGGCAAAGTGCGTGTGGCGGTGACGGGCGCCGGGCCTAAGGTATTCAGGGTGCCTGAGATGGAAGCTGCACTTTCGAAGAACTTTGCGGTTTCAGCCCTTGCCGGAATTGCTGTTAAGGCCAAGGGCCTGAACACGGACATGCACGCCACAGCCGAATATCGCGCTCACCTGATCGGCGTGCTTACGCGCCGGGCAGTTGAAGCAGCGAAATAAAAACTCCATACTCCGCTTGGGACCCGCAGGGACTGTCCTTGCGGGTCTTTTCATTGCCACGAGGCGTTATGTCCGCAGTTCCAAAATCCATCGATGAAACGGCTGCGCTGCTGAAAGCCAATGGCTATGTGGCCGGACGGGATCTAGCGACGGTTGTGTTTCTGGCCCTGAAGATGAGAAGGCCGCTGTTTCTGGAAGGCGAGGCAGGCGTTGGAAAAACCGAAATCGCCAAGGTCCTGGCCGAAGGTCTCGGGCGCAGGCTCATCCGGCTGCAATGCTACGAGGGCCTCGATATCAGCTCTGCCGTTTACGAGTGGAACTATGCGGCCCAGATGATTGAAATCCGTCTTGCCGAAGCCTCTGGCGAGCTTGACCGCAAGCGCATGGGGCAAGATATTTTTGCCGAAAGATTCCTGATCAAGCGGGCCTTGCTGCAGGCCCTTGAAGCGCCGGACGGGATTGCACCGGTTCTGCTCATTGATGAGATCGACCGGACTGACGAAGCATTCGAGGCTTATCTACTTGAGCTGCTGTCGGATTACCAGGTCACCATTCCGGAGTTGGGCACGGTCAAGGCCGCCGAACCGCCAATCGTCGTCATCACGTCTAACCGCACCCGCGAAGTGCATGACGCGTTGAAGCGGCGTTGCCTCTATCATTGGGTTGGCTACCCGGATGCCAAGCGCGAGCTTGAAATTGTGAAAACCAAGCGGCCTGAGGCGCCCGCTGCGTTGGCCAAGGAAGTTGTGGCCTTTGTGCAGTCCTTGCGGGGCGGCGATTTGTTCAAGGCGCCGGGGGTTGCCGAAACCCTGGATTGGGTTTCAGCACTCCATGAGCTTGATAGCGTGACCCTTGATCCGCAAACGGTGAATGACACGCTAGGTGTTCTGCTCAAATACCAGGATGACATCGTGCGCATGGAAGGCTCGGAAGCCAAACGCATTCTCGATCAGATCAAGGATGAGATTCGAACTGCCGCAACGACCCGGGTGTCCTGATGACTAGGGTTGCGGATCAGCCTTCCTCAGGAAAGCTTGCTGCCAACATCATGCATTTTGCCCGCGTCTTGCGGGGCGCTGGCCTGCCGGTGGGGCCTGCATCGGTTCTCGATGCCCTGGATGCGGCGCAGAGCGGATCGCTTCGGACACGTGAGGAATTCTACTGGACCTTGCACGCCATCCTCGTGAAGCGGCGGGAGCATAAGGAAATCTTCGATCAGGCTTTCCATGTGTTCTGGAAGAAGCCAAAAATGCTGGAACAGCTGATGCAGCTGATGTTCCAGCAGATTACCCGTTCGGCGGGCGACACGCCAAAGGACCCCGGTTTTCGGAGGCTTGCCGAAGCCATGTTTGACAATCCCGAAACGCAAAGCCGGCGGCAGGAAAAACCGGAAGCCCTGGAGCTTGACGCGGCGTTGACGGCCTCTGCCAGTGACATCCTGCGCGCCAAGGACTTCGAACAGATGACCCTGATGGAGCAAATGCAGGCCAAGAAGGCAATTGCGCTTTTGCGTTTGCAGCGCCGTGAAACGCGCACGCGGCGGTTTCAACCCAATCTTGCCGGTGACCACATTGATATGCGCCGCACTTTACGGCAATCGTTGCGGTCAGGTGGCGACATGATCAGCCTGGCGCGGCGCGAACCTCAAACCCGTGAGCGGCCCCTTGTCGTGCTCTGCGACATTTCAGGATCGTGCTCAAATTACAGCCGCATGTTTCTGCATTTCCTGCATGGGCTGGTGAACGACAGGCACGGCATGACGGTATTCCTGTTTGGCACGCGGCTGACCAATGTGACGCGCGAACTGCAGCATCTTGATGTTGATGAGGCCATTGCCAAGGTTTCCGCAGCCGTCAAGGATTGGTCCGGCGGCACACGGATCGGAGCGACACTCAAGGAGTTCAACTATAGATGGGCACGGCGCGTGTTGACCCAGGGGGCCGATGTGCTGCTCATGACCGATGGCCTGGAGCGCGAAGACACGGTTCAATTAGCCACGGAAATGCAGCGTCTGCGGCGGAGCGCCAAGCAAATCGTGTGGCTTAATCCACTCTTGCGCTTTGACAGGTTTGAAGCCAGGGCCGCCGGTATCCGTGCCATGATGCCCTATGTGGATGAATTTCGTCCGGTTCACAGTCTCGACTCGCTTGCCGATTTGGCACAAACTCTTGGCGCCCGAACAGGGGCGGCCCATGATCCGCGCAAATGGATGGGTGGAGTGTAAACTTTGCTGAAATGACTCTCAAAATCAAAAAAGGAGGAACCACGGAATGAAAATGTCTGGCAGCCAAACTATCCAGGCGCCGCGCCAAGTTGTGTGGAAGGGCCTGAACAATCCAAAGATCTTGCAGCAGTGCATTCCGGGCTGCGAAAGCATTAACGCGACCTCCCCCACCGAAATGAGCGCCAAGGTCGTGTTGAAAATTGGCCCAGTGAAAGCCGCCTTCAAAGGCGCTGTAACCCTTTCGGACATCGTGGTTCCAGAGAGTTACCGAATCTCTGGCAAGGGCGAAGGCGGACTTGCGGGTTTTGCAAGTGGCGGTGCCACGGTAAAGCTGGCGGAGAACGGCCCCAGTGAAACGCTGATGGAATATGACGTCGATGCGCAGGTGGGCGGCAAGATTGCCATGCTGGGATCACGATTGATCGACAGCACCGCGCGATCACTGGCGGAGCAGTTCTTTTCCAAATTTGCCAATTTGATGACGCAAGCGCCTGTTTCGGCACCCGCAGCAAAAATAAAACGAGTAAAAAAAGCAAAGGCCAAGCCGGGCAAGAAAAAGGTGGCAAAAAAACCTGTGAAGGCGAAGGCCGCTGGATCCAAAACAAAAAAGAAAGCGCGCAAGTGAAGGTCCCATAATGCTGACAAAGAAAATCATCAATGACGGAAACTATGCCGTTGATGAAATGCTGGATGGCATCATTGCCGCTCATCCGCGATTTTTGCGCCGGGTGGATGGAAATCCCCGCTCGATTGTTGCGCTGGACGGACCCCGGCCTGGCAAAGTTGGGCTCGTCATTGGTGGCGGGTCTGGTCACGAGCCGACTTTTCTTGGGTTTGTCGGCAAGGGACTCGCCGACGCTGCAGCAATTGGCAATGTATTCGCATCGCCACCCCCAGAGCCGATCCTGGAATGTACCAAGGCGGCAAATGGCGGCGCGGGCGTGTTGTTCATGTATGGCAACTACGCTGGCGACGTGATGAATTTTGACATGGCAGCCGAGATGGCCGGCATGGAAGACATTGAAGTGCGCACCATGCTGACGATGGACGATGTGGCGTCAGCCCCGCGCGACCGGCAGAATACACAGCGCGGCGTTGCCGGAAATTTTTTCATTTTCAAAGCGGCTGGTGCAGCCTGCGATCTCATGCTGCCGATTGACGAATGCGAACGCCTGGCGCGCAAAGCCAATGACCACACGTTTACAATGGGCGTGGCGTTAAATCCCTGTTCGTTGCCGCAGACCCGCCGTTACAATTTTGATCTCGGACCGGATGAGATGGAGATCGGCATGGGCATTCACGGGGAATCCGGAATTGCCCGGGGCACAATGAAAAGCGCCAATGAAATCGTCGACGACATGCTGGATCGCATTCTGGCGGAAATGTCGCCGCAGCGGGGCGACAGCGTTGCTGTCCTGATCAATTAGCTCGGTTCGACGCCGTTGATGGAACTCTATATCATGAACCGCCGGGCGAAACAGAGGCTGGACGCATCGGGTATCAACATTCACGCGGCTTGGGTTGGCCACTATTGCACGTCACTGGAAATGACCGGAGCATCAATCACCCTGATGCATCTCGACGGCGAATTGACCCGGATGCTTGACCATCCCTGCGACTGCGCGATGTTCCGGGCCGGCTGATGGCGCTTCTCGATTCGCCACGTCTCGTTGCAATGTTTAACGCGATTTCGAACGCCATGAGCGCCGACAAGGACAGGCTCTGTGCCCTGGACGGCGTGATCGGCGACGCGGATCGCGGGATTGCAATGGAACTGGGATTCAACGCGGTCCGACAGGCCCTGTCCCAGATCGATGTTTCGGCGACCGAGCCAACTGCCGTGTTCAATCTTGCAGCCAAATCTTTTCTCAATGCCGTTGGCGCATCTTCAGGCCCGCTCTATGCCACGGCCTTCATGCGCGCGGGCGTTGCCGTCAAGAGCAAACAACAATTGTCTGATAGTGATATTGTCGCCGTCATGCAGGCAATGGCCAAAGGCATTCAAGACCGCGGCAAGGCAGAACCGGGCGAGAAAACCATGATCGACGTGCGGCATCCGGCTTCTCCGGCCATTGGCACGGCGTTCTCTGCAGGACACAGTCTGGTTGAGTGTCTGGATGCTGCATTGTCTGCAGCGAAAGAAGGGGCGGAAGCCACCAAGGGCATGACTGCAACCAAAGGCCGTGCCGCGCGGCTTGGCGAAAGATCGCTCGGCCACATGGATCCAGGCGCTGCTTCAGCCGTCAGTATCATTGCGGCCATGCAAGCTTCGTTGATTGACTAATGCCGCGTTCACCCGAAATAAGATTTCGACTTTTTGACGATGACGACCTATTGTCCCTGATGAAAATTAAATGCAAGCTTGAATGGATTGCATGGGTCTTTGTTTTGTCGCGCTCTGCTATGTTTTTTTTGCGGCCTCGACGTTTTCACAGGCGGAGGCCCGCGATGTGGTGGTTGATCTTGAACTGGTGCTGGCTGTTGATGTATCGGGTTCGATTGATGCGCGTGAGAACATGGTGCAGCGTGAGGGTTATCTTGCGGCGATCCGGAGCCCCGAGTTTGCAGCGGCGGTGCGCGCCGGAGTTCATGGAAGTATCCGGCTCGCCTATGTGGAATGGGCAGGCGAGAAGGCCCAGCGGCTTGCCGTGCCGTGGCGGGTGATCGATGGGCCTGAAGCAGCACAGGCCTTCGCCAGCGAATTGGCGGCGCAGTCAGTCACCCGCTTTCGGCAGGGCACATCCATCTCGTCAGTTCTCCGCTTCAGCGCAGGACTATTTGAAGGTGGTGGCGCGCGGCGTGTGATCGACATATCCGGCGACGGACCGAACAACGCCGGCGGCAATGTAACAGTGGCGCGCGACGCGGTGGTGGCGGAGGGCATTGTGATCAATGGGCTTCCGGTTTTGATCGACCCTTCGCCAAATTTTCCAGCAATCGACCGCTACTACGCCGATTGCGTCATCGGTGGCGATGGTGCCTTCTTGCTGCCTGTTATTTCCGGCGGCGATTTGGGCGAAGCGATCCGGAAAAAGCTGTTGCGGGAAGTGTTGTCGGCGGGTGAGCATTGGGACGGCAGCGGGCGTATCATGTTATCGGCAGCGGAGCCTTCAACCGATTGCCTCACGGGTGAACGCGAACGGGTGCGGCGCACGGACCGGTATTATCCTGAGCTCGACAGGTAAACCGCGGCGTTCAACGCCGCCAAAGACCCGTAGTGCGAGCCAAAAAGTTTGGCTGGGGCGGGAGGGATCGAACCTCCGAA
>JAHFPK010000181.1 GCA_023266715.1 Hyphomicrobiales bacterium
CGGGCGATACCCCAGATGTTGACGGCATATTGCCGAATCACACAAACGGGTACAAAGATGTCAACAACGATTACGAATACGGAAGACAGGTATGCGTAGTCGTTGGTGTAAGACTAGCCCGCGTTGTGGGGCACTAACAACTAACTCCTAGGAGAGAAGAAAATGGCTAAGAAAGCTGCAAAGAAGCCCGCTAAGAAAGCTGCGAAGAAGAAATCCTCAAAGAAGAAAATCTGAAGCTTCTTTGCATAGATTTTAGGATTGGACCCCGGACGGCACGGCCTCCGGGGTCAATTCTTTGGTGAGACCCGCTTCAAAGCAAAAAAGGCCGCAACATGTGCGGCTTTTTGCTTTCAGAGGCTGGCTTACTGATAAACGTAGATGGGTGTGCCGATCTTGACGCGGCCATAGAGGTCAATCACGTCGGCGTTCATCATGCGAATGCACCCCGATGAGACCGCCCCACCGATGGAGGCCTCGGCGTTCGTGCCGTGTACGCGGTAAATGGTGCCGCCGATATACATGGCGCGGGCGCCCAACGGATTGCCGGGGCCGCCCGGCATCATCGCAGGCAGATAGTGGCCCTTTGCGGCTTCACGTTCGATCATGATTTGGGGCGGTGTCCAGGTTGGCCATTCCTGCTTGGCTACAATCTTCGATGCGCCGCTCCACTGGAAGCCTTCGCGGCCCACACCGATGGAATAACGCATGGCCTCCCCGTCGCCCAACACATAATAGAGGGCCCTTTCAGGGGTCTTCACAATCAGGGTGCCGGGAGCATACTTGGTTTCATTCCAAGCCACCTGCTTGCGCATTGACCGGTTGCTCATGCCACCGGAAGAAAACGCCGAGCCGCTGTAGCGCCGCTTGCCAAACAGGCATTGCATGAAGCCTACGCAATCGCGCCGGGCCGCAACCCTGGTTTTCTTCAATTTCTCGGCCTGGAGCTTTGCAATTTTCAGCTTGGCCGCCTTTAATTTGGCAGCCTCGGCGGCGAGGGTCGCCTTCTTCCTTTCCTCGGCCGCCTTCAATGCCGCCAGTTTCTTTTTCTTTTGAATCAAAAGCGCTTCATCCTGGCTCTGGGTCACCGATGCATAGGTCTGAGCCGGGACAAGGGCAAAGGTCAGCAATACAAAGAATACTGCCGTAAGTAGTTTGCGCGTCATGATTACTTCCCTAAGAAGATTGGCGCGGAAACTAGCCATTTGATGCTGATTCATCAATAGGCTAGTGTTCATCACCTGTTCACCTGTGCCTGGGCATAGAACATTTGCGTTGATAACCTCCTAAGAAGGAAAGTCCCCATGAAAACCACCCGCCGCTGCGCCGTATTTCTTCTCCTGGCCACTTCTGCATGGACACTGCCGGCCCAGGCGAAAGACGTGCCACCTGTTGTGGCGGCCATTTTCAAAAGCTGGGAAACCCAGTTCAAAAGCGAACCCACTTATGAAAATCTTGAAAACGACGGCGCCGGCAATATTACAATCACCAATCTCGTCGCAAATGTTGCAGCCGACGGTCCCACACCGGGAATGAAACTCACTATCGGCTCGATTGCGCTTGGAAATGTAGCCGAAGAGGCAACCGGTCTTATCGATATCGGCACTGCGACATTCTCCGACACCAAAGTGGAAATCAGCGGCGGTGAAGGTCCGCCAATTTCCGTTGAAATGCCGAGAAGCTCAGTCGAGGACTGGTATGTCGCCGTTGCCAACGACAATCCCACGCCACAGCAGGCCTTCCGGGAAAGCATGAGCATTGCCAAGAAAATGTCCTCTGGCGCAATCAAGTTCTCCGTCTTGGAATACGTCATCACCGCTGACGGCTATGAAACGACGTGGAACGGCGATCCTGTTACAGGGGCCGGCAAGTTCACGCTGAATGTCGGCAATGCAATCATTCCGGAATCGGCTGTTGCCGCCATGGACCCCACGGGTGAACTGAAAAAACTGGGATATAATGAGCTCACCGTCAGTGCAGCCGGCAGTGGGGAACTCACGGTCGGTGAAAGTTCGTTTGGATTGAATGGAAACCTTGAATATGCGGTCAGGGACATGGGAAGTGTAAAAATGGCCTTTGGCGCAAGCGATGTGCCTACGGCCACAGTTGTTGAACTTCGGGCTGCGCAAAAATCGGGAAGGCCCGCAGATTTGAACGCCCTAATGCCACAATTGATGAATGTGACCTTGGGCAATTTCCAGCTGCGCTTCGAGGATGCCTCGATCACCAAGAAACTGCTTCCGATGATTGCCAAGAAGCAGGGCATGGAGGAAGCAGCCCTGGTGGCCAATGCTGGGGCCATGATGCAAATCGGCCTCATGCAGTTGAAGAACCAGGTCTTCTCCGATCAGGTGGTGGGGGCGGTCAATGCCTTCCTGAAGGACCCCAAGTCATTCACGCTCTCATTCAAACCCGCCGCACCGGTGAAGGTTCAGCAGCTTATGACCCTTGATCCCACCAATCCGGGTGCCGCCATTGACGTGCTTGGCGTTTCGGTTACAGCGAATGACTGATCAACTCTCTGGCAAATTCAGCCGAATGTGAAGTTCGCGCAGCTGCTTGGGGGTTGCCTCGGAAGGAGCCCCCATCAGCAAGTCTTCGGCCTGCTGGTTCATGGGGAAGAGCACAACTTCGCGGATGTTGGGCTCATTGCAGAGGAGCATGACCATGCGGTCCACCCCGGGTGCAATGCCGCCGTGGGGCGGTGCGCCATACTGGAAGGCGCGGTACATGCCGCCAAATTTTTCCAGCAGCACCGCTTCCGAATAGCCCGCGATCTCGAAGGCCTTCTTCATCACGTCGGGGCGGTGGTTGCGGATGGCACCGGAGGAAAGTTCAACACCGTTGCAGACGATATCATATTGGTAGGCGAGGATATCGAGCGGGTCTTTGCTCTCCAAGGCTTCAAGCCCGCCTTGCGGCATGGAGAAGGGGTTGTGGGAGAAATCCACCTTCTTCTCGTCTTCGTTCCACTCGAACATGGGGAAATCGACGATCCAGCAGAAGTCGAAACGATCCTTGGCGGTGAGGCCGAGTTCATCACCAGTTTTGGTGCGGGCTTCGCCGGCGAATTTATAAAACTTCGCTGGAACGCCAGCTACAAAGAAGGCGGCATCGCCGGTGGCAAGGCCAAGCTGGGTTTTGATCGCTTCGGTACGTTCGGGGCCAATATTTTTCGCAATGGGACCGGCAGCTCCCTCCTCGCCCTCGCGCCAGAACATATAGCCCAATCCGGGATGGCCCTGGCTTTGCGCCCAGGAATTCATGCGATCACAAAAGGCACGTGAGCCGCCCTTTGGTGCTGGAATAGCCCAGACTTCCACTTTGGGATCATTCGCAATCATGTTGGCGAAAACTTTGAAGCCGGAACCTGCGAAATTTTCTGTTACGGATTGCATCTTGATCGGATTGCGCAGGTCAGGCTTGTCGGTGCCGTACCGGCGCACGGAATCGCGAAAGGCGATCATCGGGAACTTCGGCGTGACGGGAGGCCCGCCGCCAAATTCTTCGAACACGCCGCGCAGAACGGGCTCCACCGCATCAAACACGTCCTGCTGGGTGACAAAACTCATCTCGATATCGAGCTGATAGAATTCGCCGGGGCTGCGGTCAGCTCTCGCATCCTCATCGCGGAAACAGGGGGCGATCTGAAAGTAGCGGTCAAAGCCCGACATCATCAGCAATTGTTTGAACTGCTGGGGGGCCTGCGGCAGGGCATAGAATTTTCCGGGATGCACTCGGCTTGGCACGAGATAGTCGCGGGCACCTTCCGGAGACGACGCGGTCAGGATGGGTGTCTGGAACTCGAAAAACCCCTGCTCCTTCATGCGACGCCGCAAGCTATCAATAATCGCGCCGCGCTTCATGATGTTGCCGTGAATGCGGTCGCGGCGGAGATCAAGGAAGCGGTATTTCAGGCGAATGTCTTCCGGATATTCCGTATCGCCAAACACCGGCAGCGGCAATTCGGCGGCCTGGGAATGAACCTCAATGTTACCCGCTGCAATTTCCACAAGGCCCGTGGGCAGATCAGGGTTTTCCGTGCCGGCGGGGCGGGGCTGCACCTTGCCGTCAACCCTGATAACCCATTCCGAACGCACTTTTTCCGCCGCCTTGAAAGCCGGCGAGGCCGGATCAATGACGATCTGGGTCAGGCCATAATGGTCACGCAAATCGATGAACAGCAAACCGCCGTGGTCGCGCACCCGATGGACCCAGCCGGAAAGCCGGACGTCCTGGCCAGCGTGGTCAATTCGGAGTTGGCCGCAGGTATGGCTGCGATAGGCGTGCGTCATGGGAGATCATGTCCTTCGATTTGGCGCGGAAAAGCGCATGGGGACAATGATTTGTCAAGTCTAGCGCGCTTTCCGCTTGGGTGGGTTCACCCAAGCGAAAAGAATTCGCGCCAGATTATTAACTTGGAGCATGTTGTTTTCGGCAAAGTCATGCAACTTTGCCGCAACATGCTCTAGGGCCGTGAAGGACCTCAGTAGGACCCGTCCAGCAGTTGTCCCAGGAAGAATAGGCGCTTCTTGGCGCCCTTCTGCAGCTTCTTGGTGGTTTGCCCTAAATCGTCTTCAAAATTGGCAAAACCGTCGCCAAAACCACCATCAAAGAAGCCGCCACGGAGGACCACGGTGGTATTCTGCATGCCAGCTTTTTGCACAAGGCTGTAGAGTATGGTGGCATTCTCTGGTGCCAGACGCACACACCCGTGGGAGGCCCGCCGCCCCAGGCTTTTCACATACATACTGCCGTGAATGGCATGGCCTTCGCTCGTAAAGAAGATCGAATGAGGCATGGGCGCATCATCCCATTCCTTGGAAAAATGATCTTCCTCCATGCGGAATGGGCGGTATTTGCCGCTTGGCGTTTCATAGCCGCGCGCACCCGTTGAGACGGGCCAGACATATTCAGTCTCGCCATCCACCTTCACCGTCATCTTCTGGGAGACCTTGTTGATCGTGATCAAAACGTTGGTTGCAAATGCGGCATTGGACAGTGCCAAGAACCCCATAACAATCGCTACAAGCATCAGCCGGATACGCATTACCGAAACTATCCCCAAAACCAGACTCAAGGCAGGAAGCTAGATCAAAATCGCCGTGCGAGCAAAGCATAAGAACACCAGGGCCTGTCAAGGCTTGGCTCTGGCAGGCAGTATTGCAGCGGGCTCACTTGTCTTTTGTGTGGCAATCCACCAAGGATTTGCCCATGCGTACAGATATTTTCCATAAAGACTTCAAGGCCCAGCCCTTTTGGTGGGAAGCCCATAAACCGCAAGCCTTGCCCGAAATACCCCTGCCCCGAGAAATCCGCGTGGTTATTGTTGGGGCGGGTTATGCGGGGTTATCGGCTGGTTTGGAGCTCACGGCCCTTGGCCTGGATTGCCTCATCCTTGATGCCAACGAGCCGGGCTTTGGAGCTTCCACCCGTAATGGCGGCATGGTTTCGGGCGGGGTGAATGTTGGCAAACGCTATCTCTCCAAACCCATGCTGCCTAGTCAGGCGGCGCCATTCCAGGCCGAAGCGGCAGACGCATTCACCCTGATTGAAGACCTGATCGCCAAGGAGAAAATTGACTGCGGTTGGACCAAGGCGGGGTATTTTCTGGGAGCCTGGTGCAAGAGCCACTATAATGACATGGCCAAGAAAGTTGAGCATCTCAATGCGGCGGCGAAATCGGATTCCTTTCTCGTGCCGCAGGAACGCCAGCGCGAGGAAATAGGGTCTGACTATTATCGCGGCGGCATGGTGGTAAGCCGCGCAGCCCATATTCATCCGGCCCTGTTTTTCAAAGGCCTGCTGGAGCTGTGCCAGAAGCGCGGCGTGAAAATTGCTTCCAAAACGCCGGTCATCAAACTTACGCAAACGTCTGCCGGCTGGAGCGTTGAAACGCCACGGGGCACTATCACTGCCGGCGATGTGATCATTACCACAAATGGTTATACGGGCGACATTACTCCGCA
>JAHFPK010000010.1 GCA_023266715.1 Hyphomicrobiales bacterium
ACTGTTTCGTACCAATTGTGCGCTTCGACGGGCGGGAAGTGTGCCATGCCTATTTTGTGAGCATGATCAGGTCTTCGAGATGGCAGCAGGGGGTTACGACATCGCCCACGGCTACCTCCACTTCCAACGGTACCTTGGCGATGAAGGACGGACCGGACCTGCTGGTAGAATCGGCGAGCACACGTTTAAAACTTCCCTGGAACACAACAGCGGTCACGCGGGCGTTGCCGAAGGTGATGCTCCTTGAATCTCGGATGAGCAGCATGTGCTCGGGCCGAATGGCCAGATTGACCTGGGCGCCGTCTTCGGCATTTGCAATAATGGGAAATGAACCGAAGGCGGTTTTAACCGAAATCGCATCGCCCTTGACTTTTGACACTTCGCCGGGAATGAGCGTGCTTTCGCCCATGAAGGTTGCAGTGAAACGCGTGACGGGTTGGGCATAGACGCGTTCGGGCGTTCCTTCATCCTCAATGCGCCCATGGTTCATGACAACGCAATGGTCGGCCAGTGCCATGGCTTCATCCTGGTCATGGGTGACATGAACGAAAGCTGTGCCAACGCGCTTCTGAATGGCTTTTAATTCGTCCTGCATCTGGCGGCGGAGTTTCAGATCAAGCGCTCCCAGCGGCTCGTCGAGAAGCAACACAGCAGGTTTCACGACGAGGGCGCGGGCGAGTGCCACCCGCTGCCTCTGGCCGCCGGAAAGCTGGTGGGGTTTTTTGTTGAAGGCGTCCGCCAGACCGACGATGACCAAAGCTTCATGGGCCAGACGGTCGCGTTCAGTGCGGATAACACCTTTCATGCGCAGGCCAAAGCCCACATTCTTACCCACGCTCATATGGGGAAACAGGGCATAGTCCTGAAACACCGTGGTGGTTGGGCGTCGTGCCGGGGCAAGAGTGGTACAATTGACGCCGCGAATAAGCACGCTGCCTTTTCTGGGCACGAGAAATCCACCGAGGATTGAAAGTAGCGTGGTCTTGCCCGAGCCCGATGGGCCGAGCAGGACCGTGTAGCTGCCAGCCTTGATGGTGAGCGAAACGTCATTCAGCACGCTCACCCGGCCGAAGCTGTGGGAAATGTTCTTCATTTCGACTAGCGCTGCGGTCATGCGGGTCTCCGGCGTAACAGAATGAGTTCAAGGATAATGGCGAGTACCACGGAGACAGCAAAAACCAGTGAGCCCACGGCGTTGGTTTTTGGATTAAGGCCGGAGCGCAGCAGGTTCCAGATTTCAACTGGAAGGGTCGTGTCGAAGCGGGTGAGCAGGAAGGAGATCACAAATTCGTCCCAGGAGAAGGTCATGGACAGAAAGAGGCTGGCAAAGATCGCGGGCCACATTATGGGCAGGGTGATCAGCAGCAGAACACGCCATTCGCTGGCGCCAAGGTCCCTCGCGGCACGCTCAATATTGATTTGGTGATCGCCCATCTGGCTGTAGATGATGGCAAAGCACAGGGGCAAGTTGATCACCACATGGCCGATGCCAGCGGTAATCAAGGACTTTGGCAGGCCGGCCCAGTTGAAAACGACAAGAAGACCCATGCCGATGATGAGGTAGCTCACGGTGAGCGGCAAGGTGATGAGGCCGCGCAGTGTTGCGGAGCCGGGGAGCACGAACCGGGCAAACCCCCAGGCGCTCAGAAATCCAAGTGCTGCAGCTATTGCGGACGAGATGACCGCCACGGCAAGAGAATTCATCAGGGCCGAGGTGAGCCGTGTATCGCTCAGCACTGCTTCATACCAGCGCGTTGACGGGCCCGTGAAAGGCGGAATGGGGAAGGCGGTGGATTGCAACGAAAACACGACCAGCACGACGACCGGCAGGAAAATAAAACCATAGATCGCTAAGGCGTATCCTGCTGAAAGCAGTTTGACTAGGCCCCTCATGCGTTATGTCCGCTCGATCTTCAGCCAGCGGGCGCAGGCGATGTAGGCAATGGTCACCACCGCCATCAGGATAAGCGCGAGGGCCGAGGCGAGGGGGAAATCGCCGCGGCGGCCGATCTGCATCATGATGAGTTGGGGCATGAGTAGTTCGTTGTTTCCTCCCAGGATTTGTGGAGTAATGTAATCGCCGATAGCGAGTACGAAGGTAAGAAAAGCGCCAACCATGACGCCCGGAATGGTGAGCGGCAAAATTATGTAAATGAAGGTTCGAATTGGTCCGGCGCCGAGATCAGTTGCTGCCTTGCGGTAGCTTGGGTTTAATTGTTTCAGGCTCGCAAATATCGTGAGGGTCAGAAGCATCACAAAGAAATGGACAAAGCCGATGATGGTTGCTGTCCGCGTATTGGCAAGCTGCAGGGGTTCGGTGAAAAGGCCGGTTCGCATGAGCGCTTCATTGACCACTCCTTGTTGCGCCAACACCAGTAGCCAGGAGTAGGAGCGCACCACGTAGGAGGTCCAGAAAGGCAGGATCGCTAGCAGCAAAGCCAGCCTTTGCAAACGGGCGGGAATCTGTTCAGCCAGAATCCAGGCGAAGGGATAAGCCAGCAACACGGAGATGACAGTGACCATTCCGGTGACTTCCAGCGAGTTGATCATGGCACGGTAGTAGCTCGGGTTGGTGAAGAACTGAGTGTAGTTTGAAATCGTCAGACCGTCGCTGCTTTGGAAATTCAAACTCAAAAGCGCCATGGCGACAAAGGGTGCCACGAAAAAAAGAAGCGTCCAGAGAAGCGCTGGGGTAACCAGCATCCATGGCAAGGCCCGGTCGATCGTCGAAGCTTTGTTCACGTCTTCTGTTTATTGTGTTTGCAGCATCTCCGTCCAGAGGTCTTGCATTTTCTTGTCGAGATCAGCATTTGGCGCCGGATAGGGTTGCGAGCGTTTCAGAAAATCCGGCTGTTCGTCAAAGCGCAGGATTTTCTTTTGCGAATCATCGAGGGCTGCCTTTTTGCTTGCTGGCATGCCCCAATAGCATGACGATGTGGCAAGCCGCGCCTGGCCTTCCGGGCTCATGACATACTGGATGAATTTGAGAGCCATGTCCTTGTTCTTGCTCGCTGAAAACATGGCCAGCGACTGCGACCAAAGGATTGCACCTTCTTTCGGAACAGAAAAATCCAAGGCAGGATTCTCTTTGGCCAATCCCGCTGTTACCCACTCGCCGCCGCCCACCAGAATGTCGACTTCGCCGGTGGCAAGTGCCGTTTGACTCGCCGTAACTTCGCCCACGAGCTTTGAGTTAGCCTTCATCTTGAGCAAGACTTCCTTGATTGCCGGAAGGTCTGCCTCGGTCAGTTCCGCCGTTTTCTTGCCAATGGCCAAAGCGGCCATGCCGATGACCGGCAAATAATAGTCATAGATTGCAATGCGGCCCTTGTATTTTGCATCCAGCAAGGAATTCATGGATTGCATGTCAGCGGGATCGACCTTGCTTTTGTTGAAGCCAATGGTGTTGTAGCCAAATTTCTCGGTAATGCCGTAGCGTTTGCCGTCAACCTTGGTTGAACCATCCATGGTAACTTCGGGATAGAGATCGCCGAGGGGCAGCTTGTCTTCGGGCAGGGGCTCGAACAGGCCTTTTGCAACGCCGCGCGGCACATCGATTGAATCGATCACCATCACATCCCAGTCGCCGGGTTGCGATTGATCGACGATGGCGAAGCCTGCGCCTGTTCCTTCGAATTCCTTCACATTGACCTTGATACTATTGGCGTCTTCGAAGGGCTTGAGGAGCGCAGGGTCCGCATGGTCGCACCAGATCAGGGCGTTGAGGTCTGCGGCACTCGCGGGTGAAGCCAAGGCGATGCCGGCCAGTGCTGCGGCGCAGGCGCTGCGTTTCAATGATGAAATCAATGTGGTGAACATGGAACCCTCCAAATTTTTTGTTGCTTGCCAAAAAAATGAACCAATTCTAAACTTGAGTCAATTCAAATATGGAATGACCACACGGCCATGGCGGGTCTCAGGGCAAAACACAAGATCGACCGCAATTTGCGAATTGTCGAGGCGGCCTCAGGGCTTTTCCGCCGGGAAGGCTATGAGGGCGCCCGGATTGAGGAAATTGCCGCCAGGGCGGAGGTGTCAGTTGGCACCATCTATAACTATTATCGCAACAAGGGCGATATTCTGGTGGCCATTGTGTCGATGGAGGTACACGAGGTCCTATCCGCGGGCCTGCGCATTGTCCAGAAACCTCCGAAGGATGTCGAAAAGGCGATTGATACGCTCGTTGCGACCTATCTCGATCATTCCCTGGTTTACCTCAGCAAGGAAATGTGGCGGCAGGCAATGGCAACCTCCACCCAGCAGCCAGACAGCCCGTTTGGGAAAACCTATACGTCTTTGGACAGGGCCCTGGCCGACCAGACTTGCACTTTGATTGCCAAATTGCAGGACCTCGGTTTGGCCCGTGGCACTATTGATGCGCGTGGCGTGGGCGAGATGATCTTCAACAGCATGAACATGATGTTCATCGAGTTCGTCAAGCAAGACGACATGTCAATCAAAACGTTGCGCGCCAACATCCGGCGCCAGAATCGGACCCTTGTGCAGGCAATTTCCAATTGATTTTTCACATGTCGGTCACGACCAAGAATGTGGTGACAGGCCGCAGCCGGGTTGGCTAGTGTATCTGTCTGAAATCGGGAGTTTCCATGCGCGCGAAATCGAAAGTCATTGTGACCTGTGCCATCACGGGGTCCATCCATACGCCCTCCATGTCGCCTTATTTGCCGGTGACGGCGAATGACATTGCAACCCAGGCGGTGGAAGCGGCGGCGGCGGGGGCCGCTATACTGCATCTTCATGCGCGTGACCCTGGGGATGGGCGGCCAGCCGCGTCGCCAGATGTTTACAATGAATTTCTGCCGCGCATCAAACAAGCCAGCGATGCCGTGATCAATATCACAACGGGCGGCGGGCAGGGCATGTCCATTGATGAGCGCCTCGCCGCGGCGGAACGATTTTCCCCGGAAATGACCTCGCTCAACATGGGGTCGATGAATTTTGGCTTGTTTCCCATGCTGGCGCGTTACGGAGACTTGAAGCATGAGTGGGAGCGCAAGCATCTTGAGGGTTCGAGAGATTTCATTTTCCGCAACACCTTCGGCGACATTGAAAAGATCCTGCAGCGCCTCGGCGAAGGCCACGGCACAAGGTTTGAATTTGAATGCTATGATGTGGGCCATCTCTATACGCTGGCGCATTTTCTGGACCGCAAGCTAGTGAAACCGCCGTTGTTTGTGCAAACCATATTTGGAATTCTTGGGGGTATTGGCCCGGATGCGCAAAATGTCATGGTGATGCGCGAAACCGCCGAGCGGCTGTTCGGCGAGCAGTATCACTGGTCAGTTTTGGCGGCCGGGCGCTTTCAGTTTCCGCTGTGCACGATGGCCGCCACCATGGGGGCCAATGTGAGGGTGGGGCTCGAAGACAATCTTTATATTGGCAAGGGCAAGCTGGCCAAATCTAATGCGGAGCTGGTGGCCAAGATGCGGCGTATCCTTGACGAGCTATCCATAGATGTTGCCACGCCCGAGGAAGCCCGCAAGATGCTGGACCTCAAGGGTGCGGCAAATGTGAAAATCTAGCCATCCTCGTCGATATCAGAGAGCTTTCCGGGTTCTTATTGGCGCGGCGGGTGGCGGCCTGAAGCTTTACGTTCGCCAGATCGAGGGTGGAGACCTTTTCATATAGGCCATTGGCAGGACCGATCTTTCAAGCGCGACTTGGATTGAATCACAGAAAGTAGAAATGGGCCGCGGTCACTGGCCAAGCGGTAATTTTGCGGCTAACTCAATCTAAATCAAAGAAATCTCCGTAGGAGCGTGCATGACGGGTAAGCGAATCATTGTTGTCGGGGCCGGCATCATTGGAGCCTCTGTTGCTTGGCACCTGGCGAAGGCTGGGGCTGATGTTACGGTGATTGAAGCAGGCGAACCCGGCGGCGTTGCCACGCGGAATTCCTGGGCTTGGATCAACGCGAGCTGGGGAAATCCGCAAACCTATTTTCGCTTGCGTGATCGCTCCATGCAGGAATGGCGCCGTATAGACCGCGAAGTGCCGGGGCTGGACGTCAGTTGGTGCGGCGGCCTGCTCTGGGATTTGCCGCCTGACCGGCTTGAGGCATTTGCTGCTGAACACAGTTCATGGGGCTATGGCATTCGCCGGGTTGGCCGGAAGGAGGCTTTGCACATTGAGCCCAACATCAAGCAGCCACCGGATTTTGCCCTGCATGTGGCCCAGGAAGGTAAAGTGGAACCGCTGGCCGCGGCCCTGGCCTTTCTCGCGGGCGCCGAAGCTTTGGGTGCAAAGGTCTTGCGCAATTCCCACGCGAAATGGCTTGAGGAGAAGAATAGACGTGTTATTGGCGTCTGCATCAATGAGGGCGTGTTGCATGCCGATGAGGTGATCATCGCTGCAGGTGTTGGAGCCAACGCCTTGCTAAAGAGTATTGATATAAAGATCGATTTCACGGTGCCAACGGGTCTTTTGGTGCATTCAAAGCCAATGGGCGAGGTTTTGCGCGGGCTGGTGATGGCACCTGATCTGCACGTGCGCCAGACGAGTGAGGGGCGACTTGTAGCTGGCATTGATTATTCCGGAAACTTTCCCGCAGGTGACCTTGAGAATGCCGCGGCAGCTCTTTACCAGAAGATGCAGAATATGGTGGCAGGCGCGGAGAATGTCGGCATGGATTTCCACACGCTCGGTTTTAAGCCGACACCCGGGGATGGTTTCCCGATGATTGGCCGCCCGCAAACCCGTGAAGGGCTTTATCTTACGGTGATGCATTCGGGCATTACGCTGGCACCCGCAGTGGGACTGTTTGCGGCGGCGGAACTGCTTGAGGGCAGGCGTGATCCATTGATTGCGCCCTATCATCCAGACCGATTGCTCAAGGCCTCATGATGCTGCCAACCACTCCCGCCGGGTTCGCCTTGAATCTGAAGTTGTTTCCGGAAGGCGTTGATTTGGAATTGGAAGCCAAAACGGGCGGTTGCTCATGACACGTGTCATTCGGGCCCTTGCAGTGGGCGCAGCAGGTGGTGCGCTCGGCTTTGCAATAGGCGTTCCGGCTCCCTGGTTGGCGGGAAGCCTAATTGCAACAATCCTTGCCATTTATTCACGCCAAAAACTCGAACTTCCGGAATACTTGCGAACTCTCGCCTTTATCTTGCTTGGCATTCAAACCGGAACTTCGGTCAATTCCAATACGCTTGCACGCGTGGCCCAATGGCCGCTCAGCGTTTTGTTTCTGGGTGTTACTGTTGTCCTCATTATTTGGGGTTGCACGCAGTACTATGTTCGTGTTCGGAACTGGGACAGGCCTACGGCCCTGTTCGCCAGTCTTCCCGGGGCGTTATCCCTGGTCATATTGCTTGCAAGTTCATCGGGCGCGGATATGCGTCGCGTGACTGTTTCTCAAAGCGTGCGCCTGTTCTTTTTGATCGCTGCCCTGCCTGCGATAATTGTGTTTCTTTCGCCTACTGGCGCAGCGGCAGTTTCAACGGTGCCGATCACCAATATCTTTGAAATCCTGGTGCTGGTTGTGGCTGCGACCATTGCCGGTTTGCTGTTTGCGTGGATAAAGGTTCCGGCTGGTCTCATCGTAGGGGCGGCGCTAGGGAGCGCCGCGTTGGGCCTCGGCGGCGCTGTTCACGGGGCGGCACCCAATTCCATTCTGATCCCGGCCAACATCATCCTGGGCGTGATGATTGGCTTGCGTTTCAAGGGCATTTCATTCGGGGAACTTCGTACAGATTTCAGCGATGGTTTTGCCGGATTTATCCTTGCCATGACCATTGGCCTGGTGGGAGCCTTGGTTACCAGTGCAGTTGCCGATTTGCCTTTGGCGCTCACTTTGCTCGCCTTTGCGCCGGGTGGGCTTGAAGCCATGACGATTATGGCGTTTGCCCTTCATCTTGATCCGGCTTACGTAGCTGCCCACCAGCTCGCCCGCTATATTGGCCTGGTTCTGTTTATGCCGGCGGTGACGGCATTTGTTCTGCATTGCTGCGTGCCAGCCGAGCGCCGGGTGAAGGTGGAAGAAGATTGATTGGAGAGATGTGATGACGACGACGGCCCGACCCTTTCGTGAAATGATTGTGCAGTTGTTGGCGACCGTGATGATCCCGGTTTCGGTTGCGGGCACAGGTCTTTATTACACACGCTGGCAGCAGAATTTGAATGACCTTAAAACGATGATTGATCTCGTCAGCGACCAGAATCCAGAGCGCCGCAAATATGGCGTCGCCATGTTTGAGTATTTGTTGAAGAACGACAAGGTGCCAGTTGAATTTGTGGCGGCGCAACTGTCTTATGCCAATTCGTCGGCTGACAAGGAACTGCTCCCCCTCATGGAGCAGGCGCTCCTCAAGGCTTCGGTTGAAAACAGCAAGGTGGCGGACACTTTCCGGCAGGCGCTGGAGCGCATGCCGAGCCGTATCTTCATTCATGCGATGAATGACAAGCAGCGAGCCTGCTTTTCCTTGTTGATGAGCAAGGTCAAGGATACGGATCGCACTAATATCGTGGTTCCGGGATTTGCGCGGGCTACCTGGAATGGCGAGGGCCACGAACTTCGGGTTTTCCGCTCAACTGACGTGGCACGCGGCAATGATCTGGTTAAGATATTCAACGATGTGGGTTTACCCGTTGTCTTGAAAGATCTTTCAGACGCTGAGGGCAGTGCGGCCAAGGCGCGGGCCAATACATTCGAATTGTGGTTCGGGCAGGCCAAGTTGCCAGCGTCCTGCGGAGTTTAACCTTCTATTTGGCATTCTTTCTGCAGCAGCACTTGAAACTGGATATTCCATCGGGGATATGTCCTATTTTGATACAGTTGGTGGAATTGAGGAGCCAATCCGGTGGCCGAGCATGACGATCTCAGCGGCGCGTTACGCAAGGCCCGCCTGGCAGAAGCGGCTCATTTTGAGGCGGTTCTTGGGATCAAGGATTCCAAATCGCTCAGGCTGCAGGTGTTGAAAGACGATGTTGCCCCAATCATTGCGGCAACCCCGGAAGCGGCCAATGTCTTTGATCTCGCCCTGGTTCCAGGTGAACCCCCCAGGCTTTGGATTGATCTGATTTCCTTTGTTGAGATGGAGCCGGATTACCGGACCTACCGCCTGCAGCAGGACAATCAGGGTGGGCGCGAGGCACTTTTTGAAACTGCTGACCGTGCCGAGATGGTTAAATATCTCAAATCCTATCTGGCGCACCGGATGATTGTTCGGGAACGGCAAATTGTGAGGACAGCACCTGTTTTGCAACCTGTTGCAAGATATTCCATCGGAGCGATAATTTTCGCCTGGTTCAATGGACTTATCCTTGGTCTACTGGTCCTTCTTTTTTCTGCTATCTCATTGGGAAAGCTTAAGTTTTAGGCATTCTCCCAATCGTTACAATCTGAAACACCATTTGATTTCACCTCGCTGCCTGCCCTTGATACTCAGGACAAGGGGCTAAAGCGGATTCGCAGGGGTTCGCCGAGATTAAAAGAAGCAACAAAGACTTCCAAAGGTGCGAATAAATGACTGCGAAGGCAGCAAACCAGAACGTTGAAGCGGTAGCGGCTGAGTTGGCCAGAACACCGCGAGCAAACCGTAATCTGGAGCAGAAGCTCGCTGGATTTAAAACAATTGCTGAAGGTCTGGACTATGCGGCATGCGGGCTGACCGGATTTAATTTCTATTCGGCCAAGGGCGTATTGAGTCATGTTTTAACCTATGCAGAGCTGCGGAGACGGGCTTTGGCCACTGCGCGGAAGCTGATGTCGGCCGGCATGAAGCGCGGCGATCGGGTTGCGATTATTGCTGAAACCGGACCGGAATTCATGGCGGTGTTTTTTGGCTGCCAATATGCGGGGCTGGTTCCCTGTCCCATGCCTTACACCATGTATATCGGCGGCAAGGACGCCTATGTTGGGCGTGTCGCCGGCATGCTTCGCGCGGCTGCTGCCTGTGCCGTGGTCACTTCAGCCGATCTCGAGGGGCATATCCGCGCAGGCGCAGCAGGAGCGGGGGTTGAAAATGTTTTGACCCATGAGAAGCTGCAGGCGCTGCCGGAATCGCTTGCAAAACTTGAAGCCTTCGGCCCCGATGATGTGGCCTATATTCAGTATTCATCTGGCTCTACTTCGGAGCCCAAGGGTGTTTTGATTACGCAAAAAGCCATTATGGCGAATACACAAGGCATCTTGCGTGATGGCTTGCGGGTCACAAAGAGTGACCGGGCGTTTTCCTGGCTGCCGCTTTATCACGACATGGGGCTGGTTGGATTTTGCCTGGCGCCAATGATGGGACAGGTGTCGGTTGATTATATCTCTACACCTTCATTTGCGCGCAGGCCCGCTTTGTGGTTGCGGCTGATGTCGGAAAACCGCTCGACGGTGTCCTACTCGCCAAGCTTTGGTTACGATCTTGCGGCACGGCGTATCAACGGCGAAGCTGTAACCCTTGATCTCAGCAACTGGCGGGCCGCGGGCATTGGCGGTGACATGGTGCGCGCTGATGTGCTCAAACATTTTGGCGAGACCCTTTCAGTTGCGGGCTTTGATCAAAACGCGTTCATGCCGAGCTATGGCATGGCGGAATCAACCCTTGCGGTTTCTTTCAGCGATGTCGCGCAACCCATTCGCATTGATACAATCGACAAGTTCGCCTACAAAAATTCGGGCCGCGCCATTCCTGCCACGGAAGCTCAGGACCAGGACGCAGTGCGCAGTTTTGTTGTCTGCGGCAAACCTTTACCTGGCCATGAAATGGTGGTCCGTGATGAATTTGGCCGGGCGCTCAAGGACCGTGAGATTGGCCACATCTTCGTGAGGGGGCCAAGCCTGATGTTCGGCTACTATCACAACACGCAAGCTACCGAGGCGGTGATTGCCGCCGATGGATTTTTAGCCACCGGCGACATGGGCTATATGCTCAACGATGAAATTGTTATCACCGGCCGCGCCAAAGACTTGATCCTGCATAATGGCCGCAATATCTGGCCGCAGGATATTGAATGGGCGGCAGAGCAGGTCGAGCCGCTCAAGTCTGGTGATGTCGCGGCCTTTGCGGTTGAAGGCGACGATGGCGATGATGATGTGGTGGTGCTTGTGCAGTGCCGTGCGACCGGCGATGTCGAGATCGAAAAATTGCGGCGGGAAGTCTCCGCCGTCGTGCATCACAGCGCAGGCGTTGAATGCGAAGTGGTTCTGGTGCCACCAAAGAGCCTGCCCTTTACTTCTTCAGGAAAACTTTCGCGTGCCGGCGCCAAACAGAAATATCTCTCAGGCGAATTTGTTGAGATTGCTCATCGGTCATCGCAAGCGGCTGAATTCCTGGCCGCTGCCCAATAAGCCTAGACGAAAACTATCATGCCATTAAAGATTGCCCTCACTGGAGCCACGGGTTTTGTTGGCCGCGCCGTGGTTTCCGCCCTCATGGCCAAATCCCATCAGGTGTCGGCCTTGGTGCGTGATTCCTCGCGCGCAGATCTTCCTGCTGGCTTGCAACAGGTACAAGGCGATCTTCAGAACGGTGTTGCTCTTGATGGGCTCACGAAAGGCGCGGATGTTGTCATTCATATTGCGGGGGTGATTGGTGCCATCTCGCGAAGCGACTTCTTTGCGGCCAATGAACAGGGTTCGCGGGCAATTGCCGAAGCCGCAGCGCGCAACGGTGTGAAGCGCTTCGTTCATATTTCATCTCTGGCGGCGCGGGAACCGCAGCTTTCGATTTATGGGGCCAGCAAAAGAGCTGGCGAAGTTCTACTGGAAAGTTTCACTGGCAAGATGTCCATCGTCATCTTGCGGCCACCTGCAGTTTATGGTCCGGGCGACAGAGGAACTCTGCCATTGCTGCGGGCCCTCACGCATTCATTTGCGGTTATTCCAGGCAGTGGCAAGATGCGCTTCTCGCTCATTTATGTGGATGATCTGGCCGAAATCATTGTGGAGGCCGCGGAGGCCAGGAGAACCGGGGTGGTCGAACTGGATGACGGACAGCGGCAGGGCCATGACTGGCGCGAGCTCACCGGTGTTGCCTCTGCCTGCGAGCAGAAAAACATTACGCCCATCTTTCTGCCGAAGTTTATTGCGATGTCTGTCGCCTCTATCGTTGAAGCCGTTGCGAAAGCCAGAGGCAAGCCGCCTGAGGTTTCCCGTGATAAAATCCATCAACTCTACCATGAGGATTGGGTGGCGAGAGGTGCCGAATGGCCATTGAAAGACCCAACAGACTTTGCGAAGGGGTTCAAGACAACAGTAGAATGGTACCGCCAGGCCCGTTGGTTGCCACAACGGCGCAGCACCGCTCACGACCAAAAAATTGTAACGTAAGAGAGATCATGACGGCCTCACAGGACACCATCGGTCAGATCTGCAAATTGCTGGAGCCGTTCAATTCCACCGGCAAGGTACTTACGCCAGATACTGAAATTTCTACCGATCTCAACATTGATTCGGTTGCGGTGATGGATTTCGTCATGGAAGTCGAAGACCACTTTGATATCGAAATTCCATTGAATGTCGTGTCCGAGACGCACAGTATCAACGATCTTGCGATGGTTGTTGATGCTCGAACAAAGAAGGCCTGATGCAAATGATTGATTTGTTGGAAAAGCATAAGGGGATTGCCGAACGCCACGCCCGTATGATGGCGATGGGGGTGGATGCGGTAGGCCTCACCAATGATAAAATTCTCTCTCCCACACGCGCCGTGATCAATGGCCGTGAGACCATACTGGCTGGAACGAATAACTACATGGGCATTACGTTTGATGCTGATTGCGTCAGGGCTGGCCAGGACGCCATGGCGGAATTTGGCACGGGCACCACGGGCTCGCGCATTGCCAATGGCAGCTACGCCTTGCACAAGGAGCTTGAAAGCGAACTCGCCAAATTTCTGAAGCGCAAACATTGCATCATCTTTACCACAGGTTATCAGGCCAACTTGGGCATGATGTCCGGACTTGCGGGTCCGAAGGATACGATTTTTCTCGACGCAGATTCTCATTCTTCCATTTATGACGGCTGCGCCCTTTCGGGTGCAAAGCTGGTGCGCTTTCGCCACAATGACGCGGCGGATTTGGACAAGCGCCTGGCGCGTTCGGAAGGGGAAGAGGGAGGTCGGCTGGTTGTGGTTGAAGGCATCTACTCAATGCTGGGTGACCGCGCGCCACTGGCAGACTTCGTTGAAGTTAAGAAGAAGTACGGCTTCCAGCTCCTCGCCGATGAGGCCCATTCTTTCGGCGTGCTCGGCCCGCATGGCCGTGGGCTTGCCGATGAGGCGGGTCTTGAAGATGATATCGATTTCATTGTTGGCACTTTCTCCAAGAGTATCGGCGCCATCGGCGGTTTTGGGGCGGGCAATCATCCGCTCTTTGAAACATTGCGTTATGCCATGCGGCCCTACATGTTCACAGCCTCGTCTTCGCCCGCATCCGTTGCAACGTCGCTTGCTGCCGTCAGAAAGCTGGCAGCCGAACCAGAACGCCGGGGCCGTCTGGGGGTCAATTCGGCGCGACTCTTTGCCGGCTTCAAGGGGCTGGGACTTGATCTGGGCTGTGACACGGTAAGCCCGGTGATTGCGGTGAAATGCGCCGATGAAATTTCCACCATTGCCATGTGGAATGCCCTATTGGAAGCAGGCGTGTATGTGAATATTGCGCTTCCGCCGGGCACGCCGAACCGGCTTTGCCTGCTGCGCTGCTCTGTATCCGCGGCACATAGTTTCGATGATATTGACAAAATCATCGCGCTGTTTGGAAAAGTTGTGGCGAGCCGGGCTGCGGCCTAGCGAATTGTCCCTTCGCTGTGCGTGGCGGGAAGCGGCAACAGTTCTCCCGGTTTCCTGCTCAAGCGATCCTCATCCGCAGAGATAGGTGAAAGCCGGGCCGGTTTCTACTTTCAGAGGCTCGCTTTGGGGGCCTTCAAAGAATTCGCCGTCAATCACGTAGATGGCTGGACAGGTGATTTCCAATCTGCTGCTGGAAAAGCTCAAGGCGCCATGCGGTACTTTTCGGTTTGTTCCGCCGTACATAACTGGCAAGAGCCAGCGCGAAATGCTGGGCACGGGGTAGGGAAACACCGAGGTACGGATGGGACCAAGCTTCTGACCCCAGAAGGGCCTGGCACCCATGACGAGTTTTTCAAGGGTGGTGGAGAGCATCAGGAGTTGTGTGCCGGTGCAAAACGTTTTGCCGTCACTGGTAATCTCAATGGGAAAAGGACGGTCGAAACGGGTGACATCATGGGGATTGGGCTTGGTGAACATTGTGCGGCCCGCGGCGCTCGCCAGAGTGGCGAAGGTGGCCCAATTTCCTTTCACGCCCTTTGCGTTGAAAGCACGCTGGCAAAACAGCGTTGCTTCCGAGGCAGCGCCCGTTCCCAAGCACATGCCATGCCGCGCCCTGCCATCCGCAGGGTTCACAATCCGCAGGGTGGGGCGGTCTCGCATTTGCCTTACTTCCAAACAGGCGATGTAATCTGCTTGGGCTTGCAGATTCTTGAAGCGAAACCCGAGGTCAGCGGCCGTCATGTTGGTCGTGCCATGGGGCAGGACGCAAAGGCGCGGCGCGACCTTGAATGGTTTTCGCTCTGCCAGTTCTGTTTGAATGGCATGCACGGTGCCGTCGCCAGAGCTGATGAACAAGTCGGTTACGCCGTCACTTGCGAATTCATCAAGAATGCCAGGCAGCTGTTCGAACTTTTCCAGCACGCGGCTTGAAACTGCCGCATTGCTTCTCAGCATCGCGATGAGGCTCAGCCCCTTGCCGCTGGATTTCCCGGACACCGGGTTGACCAAGAGGCCGGCGCGTTTCATGGTTTGGCCATCCACGAGGTCAGCGCTCCCGTTGTCTGCTTTGCCCGCAAGGCTTGTGCCATTTGAGTGGCAAGAAGGCCAAAACATATCACGGTCCAGACGGCAACTGCCAGCAAGCCCCAATCGGGCCCTGCAATGGCCGTGAAGAGTGTCAGCAGGACGAGATTGGGATTTCCCGGGGCGGTGACCTGCCGAAACATCGTATCGATGGGGCGCCACGTGTGAATCTCAAATCCCAGCCATTTGACAGCTGTATTTTCGATCAGGCGCAAGAAGACATAGCCCAAAAGAATGATCGCGAGCACCCCCCTGAAAAAGCCATCGCTCCACTGAGTTCCCGTGGCCAGAAGGCCGAAGCCCCAAGCTGCGCACCAGATTGGCGGATGGACGAGATCAATGATGCGATCAATGTAATCGCCCCACTTGCTGGAGGTTAGCGTGGTACGGCCAAGTTTTTCATCGACGGTGTCAAGAAAGGTCATAGTCCAAGCGGCAAGGAGGCCAGGCACAAATTGGCCCTTGAAAAATAACCAAAAGGCCGAGGCCGCCATGACAACCGCGGCTATCGTCACCATGTTCGGTGTCACGCCGAGCCGCGCCAGAAAGCGCGTGGCATAGAAGGCGGGCACAGGCCATAGATGCTTGGTGATCACGTCCGTTGGTCCCTTGTAGGTTCCTAAGAACATGCGCCATTCGATCGCTCTTCTGTTTTTGGCGGTAACAATATTGGCGTATGGCGTTTCGCGCTCACGCAGTGATGCCCAGTAGTCCATGTCAAGCTGCGATGGCGCGCGCGCCAGTAGTTTTTCTCCAGCGAAGGCTCTGGTGCCGCGGAGGATATCCACGGTCCGTGCAACATCTTTGCCGCGTATGCTGGCCGCGACCGGCGAGGGATTGGCGGGGTCATCGTTGAGCAGCAGGAAATTGGGTCGCTTGAGAAGGACAGAAATGAGGGGTTGGTCAATCACCGCGTCACCGCGCACCAAAATGACCGGGCCATTGTGCTTGCCCGCCACCTCGTCATTCACGGTCTCGACAAGTCCGGCCTTGGCAAATTGTTTCTTCAGTCTTTCGTCCAAGGAAAGCGACCACAATTCTTGTTCTGGTGCACTCACGATGCAGAGCACAGGGTTGAAACGAATCTCCGGTGTCGGTTCCGGCGGTCTGTGAACCTGAATCGCCTCCGGATTTTTCGGTGTTTTCTTGGCGACCGGCTCACGGGCGGATTTGGTTCTGGCTTTCGTTGTCACGCTAAACCCGGTCAGTGCGAAGACTTAATGCGGTGGCCAGGGCGCCAAAGCTCAAGACTGGCATCCATGCGGCCATCCAGGGCTTCACAAATCCAAGTTCGCCCATGGTGAGGGCTATGCCATCGGTGACGAAGAAGAGAAAGCCAAGTCCTACGCCCGTTGCAAACAGAAGGCCCAGGCCGCCGCCACGGCGAAACCGGGTGGCCATGGGAATGCAGACCGTAATCATTACCAGTGTCGCGAACGCCAGGGATATCCTTTTTTGCCACCAGGTTTCGTAGACCCAGATCGGCCGAATGCCAAAACCGGAATTGGCTATGAAATAGTCCAGATCGGAAATTGTCATTTCCTCCGGGTCGCCCGATCGGGCCCCCGCCGCCGCGGGTTTCATCGCTCCGGAATAGACCAGATTGTCAAGGTGCACAGGAGGCAGGTTTTCCCGATAATAGACTATGACATCAGTCAGATCCCAGCGCGTTCCTTTCAATTCCGCATGCTTGGCCACAATCTGTTCACGCAGAATACCGCCTTGATCCCGGCGAAATATGGTGACATCTTCAAGCAGGGTAGATTGTGGGTTTGAAGACGCAGCGCGCAGGATATCGGTACCCGACCTCATCCAAATGGGATCACGCTCGCCGAGTTTCAGTTTCTTCTGGTTATAATCGCCAATCCCCCATTCCTTTAGCTGCGGAGCTACCGCTGGAATGGCCTGATCATTCAGAAGAAAGTTGATGCCGCCGGTCACAAAGGCCAGCGGCAGCAGCATGATGATCAGGCGGCGGGGGGATATGCCTGCGGCCCAAATGGCGGTGACTTCGTTGCGGTAGCTGAGTTCCGTCAGGGCAAGAAGAATTGCCAACAACATGCTCATGGGCAGGAAAGTTGCCAGGGTGGAAGGCGACCGCATGAAGAAATACTTGAACATGATCGCCGAATTGCCCTTGTCCAAGGCAAGTATTTCTTTGACGTTGGAAATCACTTCGAGCGACAGGACGAAGACAGTTATGCCAAGTAAAATGCCGATGAAGCGCGTTACGATCATCCGGGTAAGCATCCAGCCAATGGTGCTCATGGCCGAACTCCCGGGACAAACCGCCGGACCAGTGGATGCCAGAGGCGGCCGATGGCGCTGCCAAATGAGTCAATGAAACCGCCAAGGCGATCGGGCATCAGGGTGAAGCAGGCCACATAGTATCGCCAAGCTGCAAAGAGCGTAATGAGGCCGAACGGCAGCCACATGGAAAGCCATGGCGAAAGTCCGCTCACTTTTGTGGCCACGGCGCCCTGTTCAATGATTTCGTGGAACGCCACGACGATAACCAATGCGGTCCCGAATCGATAACCACGCTGGCTGCGCTGGCGGCCGATTGCAAAGGGAACGGCGAGGAGGGGCAGCATCAGAAACGAAGCAACATAAACAATTCTCTTGTGCAGTTCCGCCCGCATGGAATTGCGTGACGAGCCTTTCGGCGGGGTGTCCTGTTGCGCATAAAGTTCAGGCAGTTCGAGTTCGCGTTCATCTTGGCCCCTTGGCCGAAAAATCTTGTCAGATATACGCCCAAGCGGAGTATCTGTCTGGGCAAATTCGGTTATCACTGCCTGTGGAATTTCTCTATTGTTCCCAAGGGTGGGCCAGCGATCAAGTTTCAGCCGGTGACCATTGTAAAGTCGCAAAACCGGCCGGCGCTGGCCTTCAACCGGGATCAACACACCCGATGATGCAGTGAGTGTTTCGGATCCGCCGGGCCCTTTATTATCAAACAGAAAAACATGATCAAATGTGTTGTTAGAGCGGTTCAACTTGTCCAGGATGAAGGTCCGATTGCCTGCCTGCATGAAGACACCCTCTTCGGCGAGATAGAAGACCTCCACATTCTTCACGTCAAATAACACCGCGCGGTAGGCATAGCGGGTTTGGGGCTGCAGCCAGCCCACAATGAAGAGGGTCAGGGCACCGAGCACCATTGATAGCATGATCACCGGCCTGGACAGCCGGTGCAGGCCCGTTCCGGTCGCCGCCATCGCGTCGATTTCGCTGTCCTTCGAAAGTTTGTTGAAGCCAAACAGCAGGCCCAGAAATAGCGCTGCCGGAAGTGCGGTTCCCAGGTAGTGCGGCACCAGATAGGCCAGGAGTTCAAAGGCCACGCTGAAGGAGTTCTTCTTGCCGAGGGTTGTATCCAGCAGGCGCACAAGCCTATCTGCCAGCAGCATGAGCAAGCCGATCGTCATGGCCGTCGCCAACGGTTTTGCCACTTGCCTGAGAACATAACGGTCGATAGTGGTCAGCACAGGCCTATGATTCCCCAGACATCCGCAACTGCAGGGTCCATAACAGATTTTTGCGCAGCTTGTCGGTCAGCACGGCGGCGGAATTAAGGTCGGGAAGGCCCGGCCAGCCGCGGTCGGCAAACTCCGTGGCGTCAAAAACCTGCGGCTTGGCATAGCGGGGCAACACATGCATGTGAACATGGGGATCAGCCATCATTAGCATGAGGTAATTGATCTTGTCATAAGGATTAAATCTTCGGAGGCTCCGTTCAATCTCGGTGACCACAATGGAAAGTTCGGCAAAGGCCGTGGATGGCAGATCGGAAAAGGCGGTTGCATCGGACTTTGCGGCAACAACGAGGCTGCCAAGGGTAACCTGTTCGGGCCGCAGCAGCACACACCAGTGATGATGTTCCTTCACAAGGCTGTCGGGATAGCCGAATTTCTGCATGGTGGCATTCATGGTCAGCAACTTACCCCGAAGCGGGCTCACGAAGGAAGCATGAATTGGCTTCGGGAAACCATTCTCTGGCTTTCCGAATCCCAGCCCCTTATTGACACCTGGGTCCTCCAGGAGCCTTGATGCCGGTTGATTTCATAGAGATTCCAGGCTGCCGGTTCATAGCGGCCTGCTCCACTCATTGAGGCGGAAGGCACGCCGACAACGGGAATCTTGCCGTCAGGTCCTTCGAGTACGTTCAGCATGTGCCGGTGATTGTGTCCGTGCAGCACCAGTTCGGCTCCCTCGCGGGCCAGAACATCACGCAAGAGTGTCGCATCGTTGAGGGCCTTTCGCGTCGGCGCCAGGCCCGGCAAGGGAGGATGATGAATCATGACGGTGCGATAATAGCCCTTTGCCTTCAGGTCACGCAGGAGCCTGGGGAGCATTTCAAGTTGCCTGGGGCCAAGGGTACCCGCCGCCTTGGTTAGCGGTTGGGGGATTGCCGAGTTCAATCCGATCATGGCGAGATTTCGGCGCAGACGCACATAGGGAAACATCGATGTAGTGGCAGCCGGGTCTCCGGTCATGTAAGGCCCAAGATGGGCAAGGCCATTTTCCCATGGCACGGGGACATAGGCGTCATGATTGCCGGGCACAAAGGAAATCCATGTGGGATCGCCAAAAAACTGGAGCCAGCGCAGGGCACGTTTGAACTCTGCATAGGCTGATATGTTCACGATGTCCCCGGTAAAGGCCACGTGTTCGGGAGCTGCCCGCTTGATGTCCTCAACCAAAGCACTGGAAATTGTGGGATCATGGAGCTTATGCCGGTTCAAATTCCACGACAGCGCGCCGACAAGGCGCTTCAATGCAAAATTGTCCCATGCCGAGCCCTGGGGCAAGGGCCCCAAGTGAACGTCGGATAGATGCGCAAGGGTCAGAGTCAAACTAGAGCGCCTTTTCGTAAATACGATAGGTCTTGTAGGGGGTTGCACCCATCGCTTCGAGCATATGGCGCATGGGTAAATTATCTTCCAAAATCCAGGAGAGCTCACCGCTGTTGGTGCCACGTGAAATGTGATAACGGCGCACGGTTTCGATAACTGCAAGAGCAAGCGAGGAGCCTGCAATGGTTCCATGAAATTCTTTGCGAACCCCCATGAGCGGCATGCGCACAGAATTGGGAGCGTGGCCAAAAAGATTCCATGCCAGTTTTGCCCAGCCGAACGGCAGAAGCTTGCCATTCAATCCGGTGATCCACTCATTGATATTTGGAAGGGTTACGGAAAAGGCAGAAGGCACGCCTTTATAGGTGGCGATGGCGATATATTCTTTCTTCACAAGAATTTTAAGATTGTCGCCGAGGACTTTGAGTTCTTCCGGTGTAAATGGAATGAAGCCCCAGTTCTCGGACCATGCATCACTGTGGATCGACAGGATGATATCCAGGTCGCGCGAAAGGTTTTTCTTGTCGAGAGGGCGCACGTCAATATGGGTGGATTTCATGGCTCGTTCGTAGGCAACGGAAAGAGCTTTCGGCAGAATGTTCTTGTCATCATAGTAATAGGCAATAACGTCCTTGGCTTTGGCAAAGCCTGCCTCTTCAACGCGGGTCGCGTAATAGGGCAGGGCGTGACCCATCATCATGTTTGGCGGGTGGTCAAAGCCATCTACAAGCAGGCCCATCTCGTCATTGATTGAAAAGCTAAAAGGCCCGCGTACGCGTTTCATGCCGCGCGACTTCAACCATTCCAGGGCAGCCTCAAAAAGGGCGGCAAAAACTTCGGGATCATTAGGAGCCTCGAGAAATCCAAATTGGCCGGTGGCGTCGTTATGGCGTTCGAGGTGCAAGCGATCTATCTGCGCAGAGATGCGGCCCACAGGCTTGCAGTTCACCTCGGCCAGGAAGAGCTGGGTTTCGGCATGCCGAAAATAAGGGTTCTTCTTTGGATCGAGATGTTCAAAGCGTTCAAGGTAGAGGGGTGCCACCCAATTTGAGCCCTTGCCATAAAGCGCAAACGGCACATCGAGAAAAGACTTCTTGTCTGGTTTTGACAGAACCGGGCGGACCTTGACCGAAATGTTCATTATTTGGGTCCCTTGGCTCTAACAAAGATGTTGAGAAGTTGCTTCATGAATCGATTTTGGTCATGTGAAAAAGTTTGCGTTCGGAGCATTAGAGGGTAAGCCTTGCGAACTCAAGCTTGGCGCGATTAAGTATTGTCGATGATCAGGAAAAGCCTGCTTAAAATCGTATCAAAAATTGCATTGCAGCCGATCTATCGGCAAACGCGGGGCCTCACATTAGGTTCGCGAACAGCGGTTTTTGACCGGGAAAACCGGGTCCTGTTGATTCGGCATTCCTATGGACCGGGCTGGTTTTTACCCGGTGGCGGGGTGGAACGGGGTGAGACAATTTTCGGCTCAGCGAAGCGCGAAGTGCGGGAAGAGGCGGGAATCATTGCGGAGGAAGACCCGGTCCTCAAGGGCATTTGCCTGAATGACGAACAATTCCCCGGTGATCACGTGGCGATCCTGACCCTGCACAAATTTACGCAAGCGCCATGGAACCCGACGCTTGAAATCTCCCATGCCCAGTTCTTTCAGTTAGACCAGCTTCCGGAAGGCACGAGCGGGGGAACGCGGCGACGACTTGAGGAAATTATCTCAAATCGCGACATTGCCCGACACTGGTAACTCTTGACCTTAACACCTTTGCCTTGTATGCGCCGTGCCATGAACCTGTCGGTCACCATTTCCCTGCGACGACGAGCCAGCTCTGCTGCAGCCCTTTCGCTTGCCTGACCCTTATAGGATTCCTTCACCTTTTTCGTGATCCTGTGAATTGGAGCCAGGCTCCCTGACAATTGACATGGAACATAATCACGATGGCCTTCTCATTTTCCGTTGAAACTACAAAAGTAACCGATCAGCCCCTTATCGAGCATCTACTCGATATCGCCTTCGGCATCGACCGGCGCGTCAAAACCTCATACCGTTTGCGCGAAGGAAGCCAGCCTGCCGAAGGCCTGTCATTGGTGGTACGCGACACGGATGTATCGGTTGCGGGGTCCATTAGCTTTTGGCCCCTCACCATTGGCCCAGCAGGAGCTCCGGCTTTGTTGCTTGGCCCGCTTGTGGTGCATCCCGAGCGGCAAAATATTGGAGTTGGGCTGGCTCTTATGCAGGAAGGGTTGGCCCGCGCCAAGGCGAGGGGCCATGGGTTTGTTATTCTGGTCGGCGATGCGCCCTATTATGCCCGGGTCGGGTTTCAGAGATTGCCGGAAGGGCAACTGATATTGCCCGGCCCGGTGGATCCCGATCGTTTTCTTTATGTGGAACTCTTGCAAGGTGCATTGGCCGAGGCGCAGGGACTGGTTTTGCCCCCCCATCGTTTTGCAGAAATTTCAGCGCGTGATCTAATGCCCCTCGCGGTACCACATCAGGCAGAGCGCCAGAAGCAAAGCGCCGAGAGCCAATAGCGAGGCAAACAAGGGAACCTCGCTCACGGCGATTACACGATAGGCTCCATTGGCCTTGAGGCCCAACCAGCCAGAGCCCGCCATTTGCCGGCCACCTGAGATTTTGATGAGGCGCGGAAGGCCATCCTCAAGCCAGGCTACGCCGCCGCCCGTTGCCTTCGTAATGGGTGCGAGTTTGGTTGGAGTTGCAAGAATGTCCTGCGCCTCGCGGGCATCGCTTGCAGCGGCAGCTGCCACGGCCTGCAGCTTGCCGTCGTTTAAGGCATATATGCCAGCCTCATTGACTTTCAGGCTGCCCTGCCAGAGCCCCGGCGATTTTTCAGCGAGGGTCACGGTTGCCGTAGCACCGGACGGAGAGGTGACCGTTACCGGTTCGGCCTTGTCGGCCATGGTGCGGCGGATGATTGTCAACTCACGGCCCAATTGTTTCCCACTCAAGGCTTCCTCTTCCAGGTCTGGTTCTTTCATCAGCCAATGGGCGAGGCGGCGCAGCAATTCGGTTTGCGGTCCGCCGCCATCATAGCCCCGGGCCCAGAGCCAGCTTTGGTCGGACAGAAGTTGGGCGGCGCGTCCTTTACCCTGGCGCGAGAGCACAAGAAGCGGCTTGTCGGCGAGGCCAGACATGAGTGTGTCAATTTCCGGGGCCGTCGTTTCAACGACGCGAAACCACTTGCCCCAGGTGGGTGTTGTGGCCTCGCCGCCGGGCAGGCCGCTGGTTACCGGGTGGCGCGTGCCCGGCTTGGTAATTCTGGGACGAAAGGCACCGTCTAAAACCACCCCTGTGGGGGAGGCCTTCAAAACATCGGCCATAGGCGTGCTGTAGAGCCCGTCTGCAACGGCAAATTCGGGGCCTGCCGCAACAAGCAGCGCGCCGCCGTCATTCACATAATTGGCGATTTGCTGAATATAGGCTTCGGGCAAAACCGCTTCGCGGTGATAGCGGTCAAAGATTACGAGATCGAATTGATCGAGCTTCTCAACGAAGAGCTCGCGGGTGGGGAAGGCGATGAGAGCGAGTTCGTTGATGGGGGTGCCATCCTGTTTTTCCGGCGGGCGCAGAATGGTGAAATGCACGAGATCAACGGAGGCATCAGCCTTCAGGAGATTGCGCCAGGTGCGCTCGCCGGGGTGGGGCTCGCCTGACACCAGCAACACCCGTAGGCGGTCACGGATGCCTTCAACCAATGCAATGGCGCGATTATTTTCCAGTGAAATTTCATCGGGCAGTGGAGGTGCCACAATTTCCGCAATGTTTTGTCCCCCGTGATCAAGCGTAATCGGAACATCGGTGCTCACACCGGGCGTTACCGTTAAGACTTGCGGCTCGCCTATACCCAATTTCACAGTCACGTCAATTGGATTGCCATCGCCACCCACGTCATCGACGCGAAAGCGCAGGATTTGCGCGTTGCCAACAATGCCAAAGCGCGGCGCCTGTTCGATCACCACCCGGCGGTCGCGCTCGTTCTTGCTGCCGGTGAGCAGGCCATGCACGGGTCCATTGATGCCGCTCTTGCTCGCGTCAGGGGGAACATCATGGATTTGGCCATCGGTTAGAAGCAGGGCACCAGCAAAGCGTTCGGGCGGGATATCAGCCAGGGCGCGGTTCAGGGCGGTAAACAGTCTGGTGCCGTCTTCTTGCGGGTTCACGCCGGATTGCACGGTGAGGACGCGGAGCTCGGTGTTCGCAAGGGTTGCTGCAGCGGATTTGAGCGCTGCTTCCGCCGCATCCGCCTGTTTCATGCGCTCACCCGCCAACTGGCTTTGGCTGTGATCAATCACCGCCACGGCAATGTCATTCAGGGCTTCGCGGTCCTCGTGGCGCAGGGTGGGATTGCTGAGGCTTGCAAAAAGAAGGCCCAAGGCAATTGCGCGCAACCACCAGCCATGGGTTCGTGCGAATGCCGAAACAGCAATCAAGACAAGACCCGCAGCCGCCAACAGCGAAAGCCAAAGCAAGGGAAGAAGCGGGGCGAATGTCACGGTGAAGTTCATGCTATTGCCCCAGCCTTTCGAGCAGGGCTGGAATGTGAACCTGATCGGCCTTGTAGTTTCCGGTGAGCGCATACATCACAATGTTGATACCGGTGCGGAAGGCCATTTCGCGCTGGCGGTCATTGCCGGGGACCACCGCATAAAGCGGATTGCCATTGTCATCCATGGCCCAGGCTGCGGCATAGTCATTGGCGCCGATAATAATTGAGCTCACGCCATCAACATTGTTGGACGATGAGGCGTCGGTACGCTCAACCCATAATTGGCCCCGCGCATAGCGGCCGGGAAAATCGCGCAGGAGATAAAAGGCCTTGGTGATCACGTGGTTTTCAGGCACGGGCTCAAGCGGTGGAATATCCAGTTTTTCCAGGATGCGACGCAGGGCGTCGGTTGCTCCCGCAGAAGCACCGGTCAGGCTCTCAAATCCCAAATT
>JAHFPK010000182.1 GCA_023266715.1 Hyphomicrobiales bacterium
TCCGGTCCAGCTCTTCCAGCGAAAGCAGGTCGCGCTTGGGCAAGAAAGTCATGTCCTCCGCCATGCAGTAAACACAGCGGAAATCGCAACGGTCCGTCACCGACACGCGGAGATAGCTGACATGCCGGCCGAAGGGATCAATAAGGGAAACAGGGTTCATGGCCCAAATTTGGGCTTTCAGGGGGTCACGGTCAAGTGACGGTTGCGTTAGACCCTCATGCGTTGGCCATCTGGGTCGTAAACCGGCCTAGCCACCACTCGGGCCTTGTAGAATTCGCCCAAAAGCTCGATTTCCAGGTCCGTACCGTCGGCGGCGCAATTTGTGGGCACATAGCCCATGGCCATGC
This sequence comes from Hyphomicrobiales bacterium, assembly GCA_023266715.1. Classification (GTDB taxonomy): domain Bacteria; phylum Pseudomonadota; class Alphaproteobacteria; order Rhizobiales; family Aestuariivirgaceae; genus Aestuariivirga. The sequence goes on from JAHFPK010000182.1 coordinate 348, forward strand.
TCTTTTTGTCGTGGTGGGCGTAACCGCCGGAAGTGACATAGCCTACGCATTTACCATCATGGAAGATGGGTTCATCGGCCACGCAATCCACGTCTTTCGTGTCCACAATCATGGTGACAAGGCGTTTGGCTGGCTTATCCGCCTTCGCTGCCGCCTTGCCAATGAAATCGGCCTTCTTGTCAAAGGCGATAAAGGCATCGAGACCCGATTCGGCAGCGGTGAAATCCGGGCGGAAATCCAGGGTCCAGACGCCCCAGTTCTTTTCCAAGCGCATCGACATAAGCGCACGACCACCATAGAGCCTGAGACCGAGATCAGCCCCCGCCGTTTCCAGCGCTTCAAACAGGCGCATGTGGAATTGCGGCGCGCAGTAAATCTCGTAACCCAATTCGCCGGAAAACGATACGCGCGTTAGGATCACCGGCACATCAGCCACCACCATGCGGCGGATGTCGCGGAATTTGAGCGCCGCATTGGAAACGTCATCGCGGGTGAGGCAGGAAAGCAGGGTGCGTGACTTCGGGCCGGAAATGGCAAAGCCGTGGAGCTCATCGGTTTTGTTACGATAGGTGACACCTTCCCCTGGCATATGCATTTCAAACCAGCGCCGGTGCATTTCCTGGGCGGCACCGGAGCCGAAAAGCATGAAGGTTTCATCATCAAGCCTGGCCACGGTGAGATCGCCATAGAGCTTGCCCTTGGGCGTGAGCATCGGCGTCAAGGCAAGCCGCCCAGTTTTTGGCAGATTGTTGGCAAGCAGGCGGTCAAGAAAGGCAGCCGCCGCTGGCCCCTTGAGTTCATGCTTGGCGTAGTTGGCGATCTCGATCATACCCACGTGTTCACGTACTGCTTTCACTTCATCGGCTACATAGCTGAAAGCATTGGACCTTCGGAAGGTTGGTGTTTCCTCCGCCTTGTCTTTGGTGCCGGCAAACCACAGGGCATGTTCCAGCCCGAAGGACACACCCATCACTGCGCCGCGCTCAATGAAGCGGTCATAGAGTGAGGTGGTCTTCTGGCGGCGGCCCTCAGGCAGAGTTTCGTTGGGATAGGTCAACCTGAACCGGCGCGAATAATTCTCGCGCGATTTGATGGTGCCCCAATCTCTGGTGGCGAAATTGCCAAAGCGCGCCACATCCATGCCCCACACATCGATAGCGGGCTCGCCATTGATGATCCATTCGGCCATGCACAGGCCGACGCCTCCGCCCTGGCAGAAGCCCGCCATGACGCCCACGGCGGTCCAGTAATTGCGTAAGCCTGGGACTGGGCCGATCAGCGGGTTGCCATCGGGTCCGAAGGTAAAGGGGCCGTTCACCACTTTTTTGACACCGGCATTGGCCAGCGCCGGCATGCGGTCGAAAATAATTTCAAGGCGCTCCGAAATGCGGCCCAAATCATCCGGTAAGAGCTCGGCGGCAAAATCCTGCGGCGTTCCGTTCACCGCCCAGGCCTGCGGTTTCAGTTCATAGGTGCCATAGAGTAGCCCGTCATGCTCCTGCCGCGTGTAGGTGTTGCCTTCATAGTCCACCGTGACCGCCACTTCCCGTCCATGGTCACGCACTTCCGCAATGGTTTCGGTGATGATGTAATGATGCTCGAAGGGTTGAACCGGCAAACTGATGCCAGCGAGCTTGCCCACTTCCCGGGCCCACAAGCCGCCGGCGTTGACCACGACCTCCGCATTGATCGTGCCTTGCGGGGTGACCACATTCCACGTGCCGTCAGGCTGCGGATTGGTTTCAATGACCGGACATTCCCGGTGGACTTTTGCGCCGTAATGGCGCGCACCCTTGGCATAGGCATGGGTGACGCCGGAAGGGTCCACATGGCCGTCAACCGGTTCGAACAGGGCGCCCACATATTTCTTAGGATCGATCAGCGGGTTCAATTCGCGGGCGTGGTCCAGCGAAATGAAATCCGAATCCAAACCGAGATAGCGGGCCTTGGCCCGCTCCTGTTTCAGATAGTCGTAACGTTCTTTGGTTGAAGCCAGATAGATGCCGCCGGGCCGGTGAATGCCGCAGGACTGGCCCGTGAGCTCTTCCAACTCCTTGTAGAGATTGATGGTGTAGCCCTGCAGCCGCGCGATGTTGGAATCCGAATTGATCGTGTGGATGATGCCCGCCGCATGCCAGGAGGAACCGGAGGTGAGCTCCTTGCGCTCCAGCAGCACCACATCCTTCCAGCCCATTTTGGCCAGATGATAGAGAATGGAGCAGCCCACCACGCCGCCGCCGATAACCACAACTTTTGCATGGGATTGCATGGAAGACCCTTCGCCTTGTTTAGCAGTGTGTAGGGGCGCCAAGGCAATTGTCAAATGAGGAAAAGGAACCCAAGCGTGGCGCAGGTGTTTTGTGAAAAAACTATCGAGCTGCCGTTATTTGTCCGTAATCTTGCAAGAGCTTTAGTGATGACCAGCAATAAGGGGAAAAAATCATGACCGAGAATTTTGCCAGCGTACGCTACATGGTGAATGACGTTGGGGCGTCAGTGACTTTTTATACAACGCATCTTGGTTTCGAACTGCAGCAGCGTGCCGGCGACGCCTTTGCCTCCGTAACCCGGGGACCGCTTCGGTTATTGCTGAGCGGCAAGGCGAGTTCAGGCGCGCAAGCCATGCCCGATGGCCGCCGACCCGTGCCCGGCGGATGGAACCGCATTTTGATTCTTGTCACCGATCTTTTCGCCGAAGTTGAGCGGCTCAAGTCTGCCAAGGTGCAATTTCGCAATGAAATTCTCAAAGGCGTTGGCGGAAGCCAGATCATACTCGATGATCCATCGGGCAATCCAATCGAGCTGTTCCAATCGGCGGGATAGGTTACCTATTCGCGGGTGCACTTCTAAGCCGTTCACTGCTTGGCAGAAACACGGTGAGAAACCCGATTGCCGGAAGCACTGAGCAGAGCTGGAAGACAAAGACGATACTGGTGTGGTCCGCCAGATAGCCGAGGGGCACGGCGGAAAGACCGGCGATGCCAAAGGCGGTGCCGAAGAACAGGCCGGAAATCATGCCCACCCGTCCCGGCAAAAGCTCCTGCGCATAAACCACCATGGCCGAAAAGGCCGAGGCAAGAATAAGGCCAATCGGAATCGTCAGAATCACCGTCCAGGACAAGTTTGCGAAGGGCAGCGCCAGCGTGAAAGGGAGCGCCCCCAGAATTGAAAACCAGATCACCGCCTTGCGCCCGATGCGGTCGCCAATTGGGCCGCCGGCAAAGGTGCCCATGGCGAAAGCTCCCAAATAAACGAAGAGATAGATCTGCGCGTCTTTCACCGGCACCTGGAAATGGTCGATGAGATAAAAGGTGTAAAAGCTGCTGAAGCTTGAGGTGTAGACAAATTTTGAAAACATCAGCGCCAGCAGAACGGCAAGCGACAGGCTCACCGTGCGTGTACTGAGGTTGTGATGGACGGCAGGCGTGGGACGCGCCGTGTTCTTCGGCCTGAGGTGATGGCTGTACCAGCGCCCGACACTGCTGAGGATGCCAACGGCAGCAAGGGCAATGGCCCCGAACCAGATAACGCTTGCCTGCCCGTGGGGGAGAATGACCCAGGCCGCCAACAGCGGACCGATGGAGGTGCCGATATTGCCGCCGACCTGGAACAGGCTTTGCGCCATGCCATAGCGTCCGCCTGAAGCAATCCGCGCCACGCGGGACGCTTCGGGGTGAAAAATGGCAGAGCCAATGCCTACGGCGCCAGCGGCCACAAGGATCGCTGGATATGACGTTGCTGCACCAAGCAACACCAGACCCAAAAGCGTAAAGGCCGGGGCAACGGGCAGCGAATAGGGCAGCGGGCGGCGGTCCGTATAGTGCCCGATCAGGGGCTGCAGGATGGAGGCCACGACCTGGAAGACCAGCGTGATCATGCCGATCTGGCCAAAGGTGAGTGCATAGGAATCCCGCAGCATAGGATAGATGGCCAGCATCAGGGCCTGCAGCGTGTCGTTGATCAGGTGGCACGTGGTAACGGCGATCAGCACCGCAAAGACGGTGCTGCTGGCAATGCGGTTTTCGATTATGGTCAAGCTGAAACCCTGAAGTGTTATGCCCGTTTAGCAAAGTCCAACCATCGCCGCCAGCAGGCCAGGCGCAAGGCTGATATGAGCCGGGCACCTTCAGGGCTCTATGGACTCCGGTCGCCCAGCATGTAATTTTTCGAACATGCGGGTTGATCATCTTGTGTGGTATTGCGCCGATCTTGTGGAAGGCGGCCGCTACTTCGCTGAGCGAATGGATCGTGGCTCGGCCTATGGCGGTGTTCACCCCGGCGAAGGAACCGCCAATCGGCTCCTGTCACTTTCCGATGCGACCTATTTGGAAATCCTTGGCCGTGACCCCGCCCAAGCTGAGGCAAACCTTGCTCCGGAAATTCGGAGCCTTTCGGGATCAGGGCTATATCATTGGGCAGTTGGCGGTGTCGATCTTTCCGAATTGCGTCAGAAGGCAATTGCAGCAGGATTCGCTCGCAGCGACCTCGTGACCGGAGGGAGAGCCCTTCCCAATGGCAGTTGGCTTGGCTGGAAATGCTTTGGAATCCACAATCATGGTTTTGGAGCCCTCGTGCCCTTCTTTATTGACTGGATGGACAGCGAACACCCGGCAAAGACAGCTCCTCGTGGCGGAAGCCTTGCGGGCGTTGAAGTTTTCTCTCCCCAGGCAGAAAAGCTCCGCAACCTTTATGGGATTCTTGGTCTTGGCATCAGTGTCACGAAAGCAGTTGCGCCTGGGTTTTCTGCAACACTTGAAAGCCGCAGCGGACAGCATGTTTTGCGCATGTTTGATCCGGTGCCGCAGGGCTACGTGATTTAAAGGAGAGCTCGCGTGGGAAGACTGGTCGGTAAACGCGTCATTATCACAGGGGGTTCAACCGGAATTGGAGCGGCCATCGCGAAGCGGTTTCTCGATGAGGGCGCAAAGGTCTGCGTCTGGTGCCGCAACCCGGACAACGCCGCTCTTATCAAGGCAGAGCTTCCAGCACTTTCGGACGTCGTCTACGCTGATGTGGCCGAACCAACGGAAGTTGATGTGGCCTTCCCGCGCTCAATTGCTGCCCTTGGCGGCCTTGATATCATGATCTGCAATGCGGGCATCTCGATCAGGCGCGATTTTCTCGACATTGATCGTGCCGATTTCGACCGTGTGATGCGAGTCAACGTGCACGGTGTATTTTACCCAAGCCAGCTCGCCGCACGCTACATGATGAAGGCGGATGGCGGCGCCATCCTGATCACGGCCTCTACCGCTGGTGTTGTGGGCTATCGGCACTATGCGGATTACAATGCCAGTAAAGGCGCCGTTCTCGCCATGATGCGCACCATGGCCATCGAGCTTGCTCCCAAAATTCGCGTCAATGCTATCAATCCCGGCTATACGTCGACACCGATGCAAGATGCAGAATATAGCCCCGAGATGTTGCGTCGGGTGAATGACATTATTCCCATGCGCCGCCATGGCCGCCCTGAAGAGATTGCGGGC
>JAHFPK010000183.1 GCA_023266715.1 Hyphomicrobiales bacterium
TGCCGCTCTGGCAGAAGACCGAAGATGAACTCGGTGAAATGGGACTGCCGCCACCTTTCTGGGCCTTTGCCTGGGCCGGGGGACAGGCCTTGGCGCGTTATGTGCTGGATCATTCCAGCATGGTTGAGAATCTCAAGGTTCTGGATTTGGCGACGGGTTCCGGTCTGGTGGCCATCGCTGCGGCGCAGGCTGGTTCTGGCTCGATCGTTGCGGCTGACATTGATGAATTTGCCACGACTGCGGCTGAGATGAATGCCGAACTCAATCAGGTGAGTCTTGATATCAAACTGGAGGATTTGCTGCACCGGCAACCGCCAGCTTCCGATGTCATTCTTGTCGGTGATCTCTTCTATGAAAAGACCTTGGCCGCACGGTGTTTGGAGTGGTTGCGACTGGCGCAAGGCCAGGGTGCTGACATATTCATAGGCGATCCCGGGCGGAGCTACTTGCCAAGGGACCAGCTTGAAAAACTCGCTGAATATAATGTTCCGGTTACCCGTGATCTGGAAGATGCGGAAATCAAGAAGACGGCTGTATGGCAGTTAAGGGCCTGACGGATGAGCCGGTGTTATTGAGCCAGAGCGCCACCATCAGAATAGCAAGAGAGACCCAAAGCCAGATATCGGCGCCGCCGCCATAGAAAAATATGGCGAAGAGCACGGCTGCAGGAGTTGAAACATAGACGGCCTGAATGGTGTAAACCGCGCCCCTGTCACGAATGAGGGTGAAGAAGGCAATGCGTTCGATGATCCACAGGATGCCTGCCACGAGTACAGTCCAATAGGCGAAAAGCTCCGGCGTGCTTGGACTCCATGGGGCTGCGAAATAGAGCAGGGCCGGAACCGCAACGAACCCCGACCAATAGCTTTCGGAAGCTCCAATGGAATAAACGTCCCGGTCCTTTGGCCAAAAATGGGCGGCAAACCAGTTATAGGCCGTATAGAGAATGGGCGAGCTGAACGCCGCCAGGGTCCACCAGGAGATTTGGCCCGAGAGCATGCCTTCACGCGAAAGGATCAGCACGGCGCTTGATACGAAACCGGCGGCAACGGCAAGCAACCGGCGTGGCACGGCATTTTCGCGGCCGGTGGCCAGAGCGATGACATAATTAAAGAATGGGGCCGTTGACACGATAAGAGCCATTTCCGTGGCGGGCAAGTGGCGGATCAAAAAGAGGCCGATGGCAAACGGGATATTCAGGAGTATGGCGCAGCCCAGGCCGAAGACAATGACCTCGCGGCTAAAATCCAGCCGTGTGCCCGAAAGCCTGGCGGCAACCATGAGGCCTGCGCCCACGCCAAAGCCCGCGTAAACTATGACGTGGCTTATAGGCATGTTTTGCAGGGCCATGGCTTTATAGAGCGATTGCGACAGGCCCCAGAACAGGCCCAGGAATATGAAATAGAGAAAATGGCGGGAAATGATCATGGCTCACGTATGGCACTTGCTTAAACTTTAGGCTACTTGATGCTGACGCAGAACTGACCTTACATTGCGGCATAACATAAGGGGAAAACGCCGATGTCGTCCAAAACCTATCTTGTCCCTGCCAACTGGAAAAAACGCGCCTTTGTTGATGATGCGGGCTACAAGGCGATGTATGCGGAATCGGTGAAGGCGCCGGCAAAGTTCTGGGCCAGGCATGCCAAGCGGCTGGATTGGTTCAAGGCGCCCAGCAAAATCAAGAACACCTCCTTCGCCTATGACAAAGTTTCCATCAAGTGGTTTGAGGATGGGGTTCTCAATGTTTCCTACAATTGTATTGATAGGCATCTGAAGAAGCGGGCCAGCCAGACGGCGATCATCTGGGAGGGCGACAATCCCTACGACGACAAAAAGATTACTTACGCCGAGCTTCATGCCCAGGTCTGCCGTTTTGCCAATGTGATGAAGCGCAATGGGGTGAAGAAGGGTGACCGCGTTACCATCTACATGCCGATGATTCCGGAAACGGCCTATGCGATGCTGGCCTGTACGCGCATCGGGGCGATCCATTCCATTGTGTTTGGCGGCTTCTCGCCGGATTCCCTTGCGGGGCGCATCAATGACTGTGCCTCCAAATTCATTATTACGGCCGATGAAGGCCTTCGCGCCGGCAAGAAAATTCCGCTGAAGCACAATACGGATGAGGCGCTGAAAAAATGCGCAGGCAATGAAAAGGTCCTGGTGGTGCGCCGCACGGGCGGGCCTGTGCCTTTCGATGCCACGCGCGATCTCTGGTATTATGAGGAGGCCGCGAAAGTTTCGGCGGATTGCAAGCCGGAAAAAATGAAGGCGGAGGACCCGCTGTTTATTCTTTATACCTCGGGTTCTACGGGCAAGCCCAAGGGTGTGTTGCACACCACTGGTGGCTATCTCGTTTATGCCGCGATGACGCATCAATATGTGTTCGATTATCATGACGGCGATATTTTCTGGTGCACGGCGGATGTGGGCTGGGTGACGGGCCACAGCTATATCGTGTACGGACCGCTGGCCAACGGCGCCACCACCCTCATGTTTGAAGGCGTGCCGAATTACCCGACGAATTCACGCTTCTGGGAAGTGATCGACAAGCATCAGGTCAACACGTTCTATACGGCGCCCACCGCCATCCGGGCCCTGATGGGGGCGGGCGAGGGGCCGGTGAACAAGACATCGCGCAAGTCGCTTCGGCTTTTGGGCACTGTGGGTGAGCCCATCAATCCGGAAGCGTGGGAATGGTATCACCGGGTGGTTGGCGATGGCCGCTGCCCTATTGTTGATACCTGGTGGCAGACGGAAACCGGCGGCATTCTGATTACGCCGCTTCCCGGTGCCACAAAGCTCAAGCCAGGTTCAGCGACGCGGCCCTTCTTCGGCTGCCAACCCGCTCTGGTGGACGAAAAGGGCGCGTTTCTGGAAGGCGCGGCTTCGGGCAATCTGGTGATCCTTGACGCTTGGCCCGGCATGATGCGCACGGTTTATGGCGACCATGAGCGTTTTGTGCAGACCTATTTTTCATCTTACAAAGGCATGTACTTCACCGGCGATGGCTGCCGGCGCGATGAGGACGGCTATTATTGGATCACGGGGCGCGTGGATGATGTGATCAATGTTTCCGGCCATAGGCTTGGCACAGCGGAAGTTGAATCGGCACTCGTCAGCCACACGCTTGTTTCCGAAGCCGCTGTTGTGGGTTATCCGCATGACATCAAGGGGCAAGGCATTTATTGTTACGTGACCTTGATGGCGGGCGAAAAAGGTTCCGATGATTTGCGCAAGGACCTGATGGCCCATGTGCGCAAGGAAATCGGGCCTCTGGCCACCCCCGACAAGATTCAATTTGCGCCGAGCTTGCCGAAAACGCGCTCAGGCAAGATCATGCGGCGCATTTTACGAAAGATTGCCGAGGATGATTTCGGTTCGCTTGGTGACACATCCACGCTGGCTGATCCGGCGGTTGTCGAGGACCTGATTGGCAATAGGCAGAACAGGAGGGAGTAACGTCTCCTTTTGTGTCGTTTGGCACGTCCGTCAATATCCCGATTTGCCCCATGAGTGTGGGAACTTTTGGGCTGCGGAACAGTTAATGTGATGCCTCGCGGATGCGTGGCTAATTGAATTATTGTTCGGGAGCTCACCATGAAACCGAATCTCAGGCTTAAGCGTGCCTATGAACAGGACAATCCCGCCACCCGTGACCAGGGAACCGGCAAGCCCGGGCGCACATATGATAGCCTTGGCCGGCGTTCTGCCATAATCCTGGAACTCGAAAAGGACCGGACAAAGCATCCCGCCGACAGGATCGAGAAGATTGTGGTCAAGGCGCTGGATGAAGCGATTCGGCAAACATTGGGACACTAGGTCGTCGGGGATGAAAATGGCACTCCGCTTCCGGGGTAGATTTCACATTGTCAAACAGCGGCGGCGAGGAATGAGCATCTCCAATTTTTCCCGCGTGTACGGGAACCTTTATGCTGCCGGAAAATTTAATTACTGTGCCTCGCCCCAATGGGGGCTGATAGGCAAGCTAATCTTCTGGAGCTGCCCATGAAATATCTGTCGGAAGATACCCGCGTACTCGTGGCTGATGGAGCCTATGCCCTGGTTCTGCGCAATGACGGGGATGGTGTGTTCCCGAATCTCAGGCTGGAGCGTGCCTATGAACAGGACAATCCCGCCACCCGGGACCAGGGAACTGATAAGCCAGGGCGCACAAACGACAGCCTTGGCCGCCGTTCGGCCATGGAGACGACAGATTGGCATCGGGTTGCCGAAGACCGGTTCGTCCAGAGAGTGGCCGATGACATGGCAAAGGACTTGAGCGCCGGCGCTTTCACGGACCTGGTGCTTGCAGCGCCGCCGTCGGCCTTGGGAGCATTCCGCAAGGCGGCTACGAGCGCCCTTGCGGAGGCGACAATTCTGGAACTTGACAAGGACCTCACAAGGCATCCCATCGACAGGATCGAAAAGATCGTGGTCAGGGCGCTGGAAGACGCGGACGGATAGTTCGGCGAGTATTGCGACAATAGGTCTCCGGGGATGAAAACGGCGCTCCGCTTCCGGGGTAGATTTCACAATGCCAAACAGCTGCGGTGGGGCGGCCCCACCTGAAGCTTCCGGAATTGAGGGAACGTTACTCGCCAAGCCCGGAGGCCCCATCCATCCCATCGAAGTCGCCGTCGCGAACAATGACCCCTTCCGGGATGAATACACCCTTCTATCCCGCTAGGAATATATTGTCAAGCATTAAATTCCGTATTATATGGTTGACAAAGCAGAATAAAGGCTTATATGTCTAATGGATAGACAGGAATTGAGCCATGAACCTTACAGATAAACGCTTTCAGGACCACACAGAAGCCCGCAAATGGTTTGAGTTGCAGCGCTGGCCAAATGGCCCGTGGTGCCCCCATTGTGGCAATGCAAACCCTGACGAAATAACCGCCCTGCACGGCAAAGCGCACCGTGATGGCGTCTACCAGTGCAATGAGAAAGAATGCCGTTTGCAGTTCTCTGTAACCGTTGGAACCGTCATGGAGCGCTCTAAAATACCTCTCAACAAGTGGCTCTTGGCAATGCACCTCATGTCATCTTCCAAGAAAGGCTATTCGGCCCATCAATTGCACCGCACTTTGGGCATTACCTATCAGTCAGCTTGGTTTCTGGCACATCGCATCCGTGAAGCCATGAAAGACTTGCAGCCCCCTACAATGGGCGGCTCCGGCAAGATCATTGAGGCCGACGAAACTTACTATGGCCAGCGCGAGACGCCCCGTAAGGACAAGACAGCCCGCACAAAGCCCACCAAGAAAGGCAAAAGTGGAGGTGCTGAGAAGCGTGTCGTCTTTGGTCTAGTCGAACGTGGCGGCAAGGCCCGCACCTTCCATATCAATCAGGCTACCGCTTGGGAGGTCCGTAAAATTATTGTTCGTAATGTGTCTCGTAAGTCAGACCTGCATACCGATGAAAGTCGTATCTATTCGGACCTCGGAAAAGAGTTTGATGACCACAAGACCGTCATTCACTCCAAGAACGAGTATGTCAGGGGCAACGTCCACACAAATACAGTTGAGTCGGTTTGGTCAGTTTTCAAAAGGGGCATGAAGGGCATTTACCAGCATTGCGGCGAAGCCCATCTGCATCGCTATCTGGCTGAATTTGATTTCCGTTATAATAACCGCATGGCGCTCAAGATTAGCGATACTGAACGCACTGAAAACATTGCCAAGGGCATCGAAGGAAAGCGTCTTACCTATCGGCGGCTTGACCAAGTCCAAAATGCCTAAACAGCTAGCTCGAAAGCTGTGGTGGATGCGCCGTAAGCGCTTCTGACTTAACGATTCGCCATGTTCTCCCTAGGTCGT
>JAHFPK010000184.1 GCA_023266715.1 Hyphomicrobiales bacterium
CGGCTCCCTTCTTTATAAAAATTCATTTATTACAATGAGTTATGTTGTCATAAAAGTGTGACAAAACCGTCGCATAAGCATCATCAATGGTTCCTAGGTTGCCGCCTGTTCTAATCACAAGGAGACCACAGAGATGAAAAAAGTTTTGTTGGCCGTGAGTGCATTTGCCCTCTTCGCCGGCCCCGCATTGGCCCGCGATCAAATCCGTATCGTTGGTTCTTCAACGGTTTATCCCTTCACGACTACGGTTGCCGAAAATTTCGGCAAGACGTCCGGCATGAAGACGCCGGTTGTTGAATCAACCGGAACCGGAGGCGGCATGAAGCTGTTCTGCGCCGGCGCTGGCGACGACACTCCGGACATGACCAACGCATCGCGCCGCATCAAGAAAAGTGAATTCGAAGACTGCGCCAAGAATGGCGTGACCGACATCATTGAAATCAAGGTTGGCTTTGACGGTCTCAGCATTGCCGCTTCCAAGGACGCGCCTGACATGAAACTGACCAAGCAGCAAATTTTCCTCGCGCTTGCAAAGAAGGTTCCCGACAAGGACGGCAAACTGGTCGATAATCCCAACAAGATGTGGAGCGACATTGATGCTTCGCTACCCAAGGAGAAGATTGAAGTCTTGGGCCCGCCTCCCACCTCCGGCACGCGCGATTCATTCATGGAGCTTGGCATGGAGCCAGGTGCCGCCAAGTTTAAATCGCTCGAAGATCTGAAGAAGGCGGATGTAAAGGCCTATGATGCCGTTTGGAAGTCAATCCGCGAAGATGGCGCCTATGTTGAAGCCGGCGAGAACGACAACCTCATCGTGCAAAAATTGCAGGCCAATCCGGCAGCGCTCGGCATTTTCGGCTATTCCTACCTTGAGGAAAATACCAATACGATCAAGGGAACAGAAATTGAAGGCGTTCTCCCTTCCTACGATTCGATTTCCTCTGGTGATTACAAATTGTCGCGTCCTCTCTACATTTATGTGAAGAAGCAGCATGTTGGCCAGGTTCCGGGAATGGCTGAATTCGTAGCTGAGTATGTTTCACCCAATGCGCTCGGCAACGATGGCTATCTTGCCGACAAGGGCCTCATCACCCTGCCAGATGACCAGGCGGAAAAGTCACGCGCAGCGGCAACGGCGATGACGACGCTAACAATTGACGGTCTTAAGTAAGGCCTGATAGGCGAATGGGGCCGGATTTTGCGGATGTACCAAACCGCCCCATTCGATCATAATTCGCCGGATACAGGCGAAAGCAGATAAGACAGGGACTACAAGGCCCATGACTGCCTGGACGTTATTGATCATTGCCGCGTTGACAGTCACCGGGTTCTTTATCGGCCGGGCGCGGGCGCAAGGATTGCGCAACGCGGGCGCTGCGCGCCTTCACTCCTTGCCGACCTATCATGGGCTTCTCATGGCTTCCATGGGATTTGCAGCAGCCTGCGTGACGACGCTCGCCGTTGCGTATGTCGCCGGCCCAGATTCCATGATCATGCCTGCAGCTGCAGCCCTTTTGGGCACAAGCGCCATCGCGGCCTCCCATCCGCTCATCACCAGGGAATTCCGCGCCCGCAACTGCTTTGAATACTTCGTCATGCTTGTGCTCATTGCCTGTTCGGGCGTTGCCATTCTCACCACCATCGGCATAGTCTTTTCGGTCCTCTTTGAAACGCTGGCCTTCTTTCGTGAAGTTTCAGTGATTGAATTTTTGTTTGGCACCCACTGGGCGCCCACCTCCACGCCCGCCTCCTTTGGCTTTATTCCCCTATTGGCGGGAACTCTTCTCATCACTCTGATCGCCATATTGGTTGCAGGCCCGCTTGGACTCCTCTCTGCCATTTACATGGCGGAATATTCCAGCCGAAGCTTGCGCGGCGTATTGAAGCCCGTGCTTGAAATTCTGGCGGGTGTGCCAACCGTGGTGCTAGGCTTCTTTGCAGCCCTGACGGTTGCCCCCCTCATTCGCAATAGCGGCGAAGCCTTCGGCCTGGCCGTTGCTTCTGAATCAGCACTGGCGGCGGGGCTGGTGATGGGCATGATGATTGTGCCGCTTATTTCATCGCTTGCCGACGATATCATCAATGCGGTTCCGCAATCCCTGCGCGATGGTTCCTATGCCATGGGTGCAACAAAATCCGAAACCATCAAACGGGTCGTGCTTCCTGCCGCTTTGCCCGGAATAGTTTCAGCCTTCATGCTGGCGATTTCCCGAGCCATCGGCGAGACCATGATTGTGGTCATGGCCGCCGGCCTTGCGGCGAATCTGAGTTTCAACCCGCTGAAAGCAGTCACCACAATCACCGTACAGATCGCCACCTTGCTGGTGGGCGACCAGGAATTTGATTCCGCCAAAACCCTTTCAGCTTTCGCGCTTGGTTTCGTCCTGTTCTGCTTCACTCTGGTTTTGAATTTCGTCGCACTGCGCATTGTGCAGAGATACCGTGAGCAGTATGATTGATAAGTTTCAGAAGGGCGATCCTGCGCGGCTTGCCAAGCGTTACAGCAGCGAACGTCGTTTCCAGGCCTATGGCGCCGCCGCACTCGCCATCTCCGTCCTGTTCCTGGCTTATTTGATTATCGATATCGGCATCAAGGCTTGGCCCAGTTTCTTCGAACACCGCGTCGTTCTGCAATTCAATCTTGATCCTGGCAAAATTGACTTCACCAATGTGCAGAAAGGCGATTTTACCGGGCTGATCAAGGATAGCCTTCGGGCGCTGTTTCCAACTGTCACGGACCGCGCGGACAAAAAGAATTTGACTGCGCTTTTGTCAGTGGGCGCTGCCGACGATCTTCGCGATCAAATTGTTGCCAATCCGTCCTCTATTGGCACCACGGTGAATGCGGGTGCCCTATTGTCGGATGACGCGGACCTCTATTTCAAGGAAGGATTCTCTTCGACGATCAAAACAGCCGGAAAAACCAATCTGCAATTGGCGCAGACTGGTGAGGAATACCTTTTCTCCGGTGATACCTCGCAACTCGCTGTTGGCCAGATCGTGCGGACCAACGGCGGCGCTTTGCGAATTACCAGCCTGGAGGCTGGTATCGCTAAAGCCGAAGCATTGATGGTACCGGAAAACCTCAATAGTTTGATACCGGGCAGCTGGGATTTGCTTTCACTTTCGGAAACAGAAGCTGAGCGGAGTATTGACGATCGATCAACTGTCTGGCTTGAGGCCCTGCGCGACAAGGGCCTTATCGAAAAGCATTTCGCCTGGCGTTTTTTCACTGCTGGCGACTCGCGTGAACCGGAACTTGCCGGCCTTCGCGGCGCCATTACGGGCTCGCTTCTCACCCTTATCATGACCCTCTCGCTCAGCGTGCCCCTTGGCATCGCGGCGGCTGTCTACCTCGAGGAATTTGCGCCCAAGAACAGGTGGACCGAAGTGATTGAGGTGAATATCAACAATCTTGCGGCGGTTCCTTCCATTATCTTCGGTCTCCTGGGTCTTGCTGTTTTCCTCAACTTTTTCGGCCTGCCGCGCTCTGCTCCCCTGGTGGGCGGACTTGTGCTGGCGCTGCTCGTGCTCCCCACCATTATTATTGCATCCCGCGCGGCGCTGAATGCCGTTCCACCCTCCATCAAGGAAGCAGCTCTGGGTGTAGGTGCCTCACACCAGCAAGCGGTATTCCACCATGTGCTGCCGCTGGCGGTGCCCGGTATTCTCACCGGGACAATCCTTGGCGTGGCCCGCGCGCTTGGCGAAACCGCGCCGCTTCTCATGATCGGCATGGTGGCCTTCATTGTTGATGTTCCGAAAGGCTTCACCGAAGCTGCAACCGTGCTGCCGGTGCAAATCTACCTCTGGTCGGACCTGCCGGAAGTTGCCTTCCAGTCGCGCACCGCTGCCGCCATCATAGTGCTTCTCGTCATTCTTTTTTGCCTCAATGCCGTCGCCATTTACCTGCGCAAGCGCTTTGAGCGGCGCTGGTAAAATTAAGGAAAACATCATGGATGCTTCGCCCCAGAGACCTGTAGCAACCACAAGCCCACGCATTTTGGCAGCGCGCGAAACCAAGATCGTGGCCAGCGATGTCAACGTCTATTATGGCGACAAGCATGCCATCAAGCATCTTTCCATAGACATTCCAGACCGCGCCGTTTCGGCTTTCATCGGCCCCTCGGGCTGCGGCAAATCCACCTTCCTGCGCTCGATCAACCGGATGAATGACACAATTGACGGCTGCCGGGTGACGGGTGAAATCCTGGTTGATGGCAAGAACATCTATGACCGTGACCTCGATGTGGTGCAGTTGCGGGCCCGCGTCGGCATGGTGTTCCAGAAGCCCAACCCCTTTCCCAAATCCATCTTCGAGAATGTGGCCTATGGCCCCCGCATTCATGGCATTGCAAAGTCAAAAACCGACCTGGAAGAAATCGTCGTCAACAGCTTGAAAAAAGCAAGCCTGTTTGAAGAGGTGAAGGACCGGCTCGCCCATCCCGGCACGGGCCTGTCCGGCGGCCAGCAGCAGCGCCTGTGCATTGCCAGGGCCATTGCCGTAAATCCTGAAATCATCCTGATGGACGAGCCCTGCTCGGCCCTCGATCCCATCGCATCGGCCCGAATTGAAGAGCTGATTGATGAAATCCGCCAGAACTACTGCATCATCATCGTCACCCACTCGATGCAGCAGGCGGCGCGTGTTTCGCAGCTCACGGCCTTTTTCCACCTCGGCGATCTGGTGGAGTTTGGTGACACGGACGACATGTTCACCACGCCCAAGGACAAGCGCACACAAGATTATATCACTGGCCGCTTCGGTTGAGTCTATAACGGAGACCTCGATGTCTGATCATACAGTTAAATCCTACGATGACGATCTCGCCAATCTGAAACAATTATTGGCGCAGATGGGAGGCCTGGCGGAAGAACAACTCGCCAATGCCATTGATGCCGTTACCAAGCGCGACATCAGGCTGGCAGACCGCGTTATTGCGGGCGATGAAAAAATCGATGCCCTTGAACAGCAGATAGAGGAAAAATCCATCCTCACCATCGCCAGGCGCCAGCCCATGGCGCAGGACTTGCGGCAGATCATTGTGGCCATCCGCATTTCAGCGGATCTTGAGCGCATCGGCGATCTGGCAAAGAATACCGCCAAGCGCACCCATGCCATCTCCGAGCAGATGCCGCGCAAGCTGGTATCGGGCCTCACCCGTATGGGTAATCTGGCGCTGGAGCAACTGAAGAACATTCTTGATGCCTATGCCCAGGGCGATGCCGACAAGGCCATCCAAGTGTGGCGCTCGGATGAGGATATTGACGCGCTTTACAATTCCATCTTCCGCGAGCTTCTGACCTACATGATGGAGGACCCGCGCATGATCGGCCCCTGCACCCACCTGCTGTTTGGCACGAAGAACATGGAGCGCATCGGCGACCACACCACCAATATCGCCGAGAACATCTATTTCCTTGTGCATGGCAAAGCCATCACAGAAGAACGGCCGAAGAAGGATTCAACCAGCACAACCAACTATAATCTGAATACGTGAGACGCATGCAATGTCTGCTTCGATCCTAATTGTTGAAGACGAAGAGCCCATCCAGATTCTTCTCAGCTACAATTTTGAGGCTGAGGGCTACCGGGTTCGCGCGACTGCGCAGGGCGAAGAGGTTGCCCGTCTGGTGAATGAGGAGCGTCCTGATCTTATTGTGCTGGACTGGATGTTGCCTGGTATTTCCGGGATAGAGGTTTGCCGCCTGCTGCGCACGAGGCCTGAAACCCGCGACATTCCCATCATCATGCTGACGGCGCGCGGGGAAGAAAATGAGCG
>JAHFPK010000185.1 GCA_023266715.1 Hyphomicrobiales bacterium
CCAGGTAGCGCGACGTCTGCCATCCGGCCCAGTACCGCTCTAGGTTTCAAATGTGGTTTCTTCCTATGCGCAATGTTTTGCCATGGACTTTCGTTGTGATGGAGCGCTGACCGAATGACTAAGCCCATACGGAAGTCCCCCTACCAGATGATTGGTGGGGAAGCTGGCGTAGAGCAACTGGTGAAAACATTCTATGATATTGTCGAAAGCGATCCCATGGGCGCATCCCTGATGGCAATGCACAATCAAGGACACGGCCTTGCTCATGCCCGTGAGGCGCTATTTGAATTTCTGTCGGGCTTTCTCGGCGGCCCACAACTCTATCTGGAACGACACCGTCATTCCAATGTCCGAGTGATGCACGCTCATCTCGCAATTGGAGCAGCCGAACGGGACTCATGGCTCAACTGCATGGACAGAGCCCTGACAGGTGTCAACGCCGATCCTGAAACTCATCGCCTGCTGATGAAACATTTCAGCCGAGTCGCTGAAGCCCTGCGCACCCTTGCTTGATGCAAAGGAGTGATGAATGTTCCGTATTACAATCATTGTCAGGCATGCGAGGAAAGACACGTTTTGCGAGGCGCTTGGCACGGTCAAGCTTTATAGAACCAGTGCTTTGTCGCCTCGGTGGCCAAGATATAGCCCAGAACTATCAACAGCAGTGCAACAATCATTGGTGGTGGCAGTGCGACAAAACCAAAAAGACGCGCCAATGGACCAATATAGGGAATAGCGACAGCTATCGCCGAAATCACCAGCGTTACCAACATGAGCGGCGTGCTCGGCCTGCTATGTATTGCCAGCATGCGCGTCCGCAAGCTGAAGACAACGGCAATCTCTGTCAGCAGTGAAACCACGAACCAGGCCGTTTGAAATTCTGCTTCTCCGGCGACGTGAACCTTCAAGAGCAGGGTAAAAGTTATGAGGTCAAACACCGAACTCACCAGACCGAACACAATCATGAAGCGTTTGACTTCACGAACATCCCAGCGTTCTGCCTTTTTCGCCAGCTCGGCATCAACGTTGTCCGTTGAAATGGCTATGGAGGGGATATCCGAGAGGAAATTGTTGAGCAGGATTTGCTTGGCAAACAGCGGCAGGAACGGGAGAAACGGTGTAACCAGAGCCATGCTGATCATATTGCCAAAATTTGCGCTGGTGGTGATTGAAATATATTTGAGCGTGTTGGCGAAGGTCCGGCGCCCGCTTTCGACACCCAGCCGCAGCACATCGAGATCGCGCTTGAGCAAAACGAGGTCGGCACTCTGGCGGGCGACATCGACGGCCTGATCGACCGAAATGCCAACATCGGCCGCATGCAGGGCGGGCGCGTCATTAATGCCATCGCCCATGTAACCCACGGCATGCCCGCGCTTCTGCAGGGCGAGGATGATCCGTTCCTTCTGTTGCGGATCAATTTCAACGAAGAGATCAGCCTTGTCCGCCCTGACCGCGAGGGCTTCGTCTTTCATCAGGGAAATTTCAGGTCCGGTCAGGATGTTGCGAACACTGAGACCAATGGCTTTGGCCACATGAACGGCAACCTGCTGGTTGTCGCCGGTAATGATTTTGAGACGGATGCCGAGCGCCGAAAGGTCCGCAACAGCTTTTTTGCTCTCGATCTTTGGTGGATCGGCCAAGAGCAGAAAACCGACGAAGACCATATCACGCTCGTCCTTGATGTCGTAGTCAGGCTGTGTGGGGGCGTCTCGCGTGGCAACTGCCAGCACCCGGAACCCTTCGTCACCATTCTGGTCAAGAAGCGCCTGCAGCCGGTTTTTTGTCGCCGCATCGAGAGGCATGTCCTTGCCGCCTGTTCGCGCATGCGAGCACACCGCCAATATGGCTTTGAAGGAACCTTTCGTGATGATCAGACGGGTTTTGGCGTTTTGTCCATTTTGGACGACGATGGTAAGGCGCTTTCGGACAAAATCGTAGGGGATCTCGTCGATCTTCACGTAGTCTGAAATTGTAAGGCCGGCGTTTTGGCCAGCCTCCACAATCGCTTGATCAATCGGATTTTCGATGCCTGTTTCGAAGACCGAGTTCAGATAGGCGTAGTGGCGGACGTCGGCGCTTTCCAGGCTGTCGAGATCAAGGGCTGCGGCTAGCGTGACTGTGCCCTCGGTCAGCGTGCCGGTCTTGTCGGTACATAACACATCCATACTGCCGAGGTTTTCCAAAGCCTCAAGGCGGTGCACGATCACTCCCTGCTTGGCCATGGTCCGGGCCCCGGTGGAAAGGGTTACTGTCACGATGGCAGGCAGCAATTCGGGTGTCATGCCAACGGCCAGGGCCACGGCAAACAGCAGGGATTCGATCAACGGGCGTCCCATCAATTGGCTAACGGTGAGGACGAACAGCACCATCACGATCATCACTTTGACCAGCAGATAGCCGAACTGCCTTATGCCGCGCGCGAATTCGGTTTCCGGTTCCGCGGTCCCGAGCGACTTGGCGACGTCACCAAGGGCCGTCGTCGAGCCGGTGTTGACCACCAGCATTGTTGCCAGCCCGCTGCGCACTGATGTGCCAGAAAAGGCACAATTCGTTCTTCGCCCAATTGACGCATCGGCTGCAACCACCCCGGGCCGCTTTTCAACCGGCATGGATTCGCCGGTGAGCGATGCTTCCGTGACAAGAAAGTCCGTAGCGGTGAGAACAAGTCCGTCGGCTGGCACGAGATTTCCAGCCGATAGCTGAATAATATCGCCTGGAACAATGTCAGCTGCGGGCAGTGAAACTGTTTTTCCGTCACGCATCACTTTCGCCGTCAGGGCGAGCCGCTGCCTGAGTTCCAGAAGCGCCGCCGATGCTTTGTATTCCTGATAAAAGCCAAGCAGTGCGCTTGTCACAACGATGACAAGGATGATGCCGGCATCAGTCCATTGTTGAAGAATGAATGACAGTGCCGCACCAAAAATGAGGACCAGAACCAGCGGGCTCTCGAACTGACGACCAAGCAGCCTGAAAGGCCCCGTGCCCTTGCTATCATCGACACTGTTGGCGCCATAGCTGCGCAGCCGCCCTGCAGCTTCTTCCGAAGAAAGCCCTCCGCGGCGGCTCTTAAGGCTAGCAATCAGGCTGGTGGCGTCCTCTGCCCAATAGGCCATTGGCATGTTGGGCGCCATTTTGTTAACCTTTCGATTGTTAAGTTTATGACAATAGATGGATTTTCCAAAGTGTCCTGGCATTGACGGGGATCAATGACTGGATAAATCATGACGCATAACATCGACAAAAATTCGTTCCAGAGAACAGCCCGAGGGACCCGATGACATCACGAGTGAGCCTGCGCCAGGAGCTTGATGAACTGCGCGCCGAATTCGAAACCTGGCGGAAAGGAAGTTCGCAATCGACTTCGCGTCCTCAGGACGCAACTGCGCCAGCAGAGCCCACTGGCTTGGAACACCAGATTGCCGAGCTCAACCGCTTGGTTCAGATGATGCTTGATGAAGCTGAAGAGACAGTGACCGAGCACCCTGTGGCAACAGTGGCGGGAGCGCTGGCGCTTGGAATCGTCATCGGGCGGATTACAGCAAGGTGAGGCCTATAACATGAATATCCAGTCACTCGCAAAGAACACCCAGCTCTATGTCCGTGCAGAGGTCCTTGTCGCGGAAATCAAGCTGCGCCTATATTTTCGTAAACTGGCGTTTGCTGTCTTTGCGGTCGCCGTCGCTCTGTTGGGCCTGGCCCTTCTCAATCTCAGTCTGTTCCACGCCTTGGAGACAGCATGGGGTCCTATCTGGACACCTCTCATACTCGGCCTCGCCAATTTTGCGCTTGCGCTGATAGCCCTTCTGATCGCGGCGGCGGCAAAGCCGGGACCAGAACTCGCCATGGCGGAAGATTTGCGCAAGTTGTCGGCAACAGCGGTGGAGGCCGATCTTCAGGGTAGTCAAAGCCTCGGCGGCGGTTTGATCGAAGCTAGTGCTGCCCGGCTGCTCATCCCGGCGCTTGCGTCAATCATCGGAGCCCTCCGACGCAAGAAAACGCCAGAAAAATGAACCAAATCCTTGTGATGGACCACAAATTCAATCGGTCGTGTCACTTGCATTGAAAGCGATCATGCGATTTATGCTGGTCAGCAATTTGATCAGCATCAATGCAGGCTATCGCTCGCAATGCGATAAGGATCGCAGGCACGTTTGTTGCTGAAAATGCAGGCAAAGAAATGGAGAACGCAAATGAGTGACAGGACCCTCAAACAAGCTGTTGAAGACGAGTTGGAATGGGAGCCAAGCATCAACGCCGAGCATATCGGCGTTACAGCCGAAGATGGCGTGGTGACACTCACTGGCCATGTTGGCAGTTATGCCGAAAAGTTTACCGCCGAGAAGGCCGCCAGGCGAGTAAAAGGCGTCCGGGCTATTGCGCAGGAAATTGAAATCCGCTTTCCTAATGACAAGAAAACCTCGGACGACCAGATTGCCAAACGCGCCCTGGATATTATCGCTTGGGATTCGACCATACCGAAAGACAAGGTGCAGGTTAAGGTCCAAGATGGATTTGTGACGCTTTCGGGTCAGGTCGACTGGCACTATCAACGTACCGACGCAGAATATGCCGTCCGCAAGCTGGCTGGCATCAAAGGCCTCTCCAATGAGATACAAGTCAAGCCGAGAGTCCAGGCCTTAGACGTCAAGCAGCGCATCGAGAGTGCCTTGAAAAGAAACGCCGATTTGGAAGCGGGTTCCATAAAGGTATCGGTCCTGAATGGACGTGTCACTCTGGATGGCAAGGTTAAGGCTTGGTATGAGCGCGATCTTGCAGAACGCACCGCGTGGTCGGCGCCTGGTGTTATTTCGGTCGAGGACCATATCAGCATTGTCTAGGTTGTGAACTCTTAGGCAGGTGAGTGCTACATTGGGTAATTGAAGCATTGTCTGATCGGCTCCAGCGGGTTCCGTTCAGGTGAAGTTCAGGCAGGAGATTTAATCATGCCCTATGCCTCGAACGCCGATTTGCCCATCTCCGTGAGATCTCATCTGCCGGATCATGCACAGGACATCTTTCGAGCGGCCTTCAACCACGCTTTCGAAAGCCATCTTAATGATCCGCGGCATGAGGAAATCGCCCATCGAATCGCCTGGTCGGCAGTGAAGCGGCGTTACAAAAAGGTGGGAAGCAGTTGGGTGCAGCGCAATGGGCCCGACGACTAAAAATTACAGTCGTCGGCGCTTCAATTACATCATTCCCATGCCCAGGATAAGCTCGTCGGCTTTCTTCTTTTGCGTGCTGTCCAGCGCATTGTACAGGGTAAGAGTTGCTGCATTGGTGGACTTCATGACTTCGAACCGACCTGTCATAATGCTTTCATGCAGCGTGATACGCTCCGGCAAGGTCGCCGGAATTGATCCGCTCATCATTTGCACGTGAGCCTCAAGCATGGAAGTTACTGCGCCCTTGACGGATGCCGCATAATCCTCCCACACCTTCTTCTGTGCATCGGTTATGGCAAGCTCATTCTTCAACGCGTTGAGCCGTTCCTCATTAAATCGGGTTCCCATCATCATGCCGGGACCCCAGCCATCCATCATGTCGCGGCCCATCATTTCGCCCCTAAACCAATGGCCCATAAAACCTTTTCCCCAAAACCATCCATCGTCGTTATCCGCCAGGGTTGGGGTGGCAATGGCAAAGAGAAGCGCGGCAACCATTGCAGCACGTGATCTACGAGATTTGAGAATATCCATGTTAACGACCTCCTTCTGAAAAAA
>JAHFPK010000186.1 GCA_023266715.1 Hyphomicrobiales bacterium
TGCCCCTCGACCGCGAGATCGCCCAAGTCCCACAGCGGATCATTCATTCCGGAATACTCCCAATCCACAATCCACATGCGCTTGCCCGTATCGAGGAAATTCTCGCACAGGGGATCGCAATGGCAGGCCACCAGCGGCAGCGGATGAGCGTTGAGCGCGCGCCGCACCGACTCTGCCTCCTTCACAACCTCTCCATAGCCCTCAGGCAATTCAATATCCTTCGTCGCCAGTATTTTCAGATAGTCATCGATCATCGCAAAAAGTTCAAAACGGAAATTGAACTTGGCCCCCGATGAATGCAATTTCCTGAAAGCCTCGCCCGCGCGCTTTGGCGAACCCGCCCGTGTCTTGAAATTTTCCGGCGACATGGTGACGCCATGATCGACATAGCGGGTCACCATCACGCCGGACGTTTCGTCAAAGTGCAGCACGTCAGGGCTAACCTCGGCCTTCGCCGCCTCGCGCGCCGCCTGCGCTTCATTTCGGCGATTAATATATTCTTCCGTTCCCTTGCCTGGAATGCGCAGCACGTATTGCTCACCATGCAGGTTTACAAAGAACACCAGATTGGTCAGCCCGCCCAGGCGCCTGACTTCAATCTCCGTATCATCAAGGCACCAGAACAACTGAATCTGCTTCAGTGCTTCCCGCGCGAGGTTTATGCCCTGATCATCCATGGTGAGATTTGTTTCTCAACAAAACTACGTAAAATCAAATGCTTGTATACATAACATGATTCTTTTTATGAAGTCTGAAATAGTCAACTCAATATAAGCTTTGCCATGTCGCTCAAGGCACGGCGTTTCACGCTTTCAACCTTTTCATCTCAGCATCATAAATGCAACGCGCACCTCGTGTAGCTTTATAATTTTTGCCAAACGCTTCGATGATGAAATCTTTTTGATCGGCGACGTTCGTGGGGAGATAACCGAAAGCAATTGTTTTGCCGAACGTATGGCCGTAACCGACACTCGTGGTTGATCCTACAACTTTGCCATCGAGCAGGATAGTTTCACCACTATGGAATGGTGCAAAACCGTCACTGGTGAAAGAACAGAGCTTGCGTGAAACGCCATCCGCCTTGATTTTCTCCAGTGCCTTCCGGCCGATGAAATCGCCCTTGTTCAGAGCAACGCAAAATCCGAGTCCCGCTTCGTAGGGATTGTAGTCCGGCGAAATATCACCGGACCAGTAGAGATATCCCTTCTCCATGCGGCAGCTGTCGATGGCCCGGTATCCCGCATTGGCCATACCATTAGTCACACCCGCCGCCCACAGAGCTTCATAGACATGGGCGCCAAATTCCTGCGGTATGTAAAGCTCGTAACCAAGCTCACCAACGTAACCAATGCGGACAGCAAGCACCGTTGCATGCCCCACATCAATGTGGCGAGCCGTAAGAAACGGAAAGGCGGCATTCGAAACATCCGTATCGGTCACCGATTGCAGGATATCCCGCGCCCGCGGCCCGCAGATATTGATAACTGCAAGCACGTTTGTGACCTCTCGGATCTGCACCGACGCTGGCAGATGCTTTGCCACCCAGCCACTGTCGCGCACCCCAAAGCCCGAACCAGTGATGAGATAGATATGGTCGGGGCCCACATGAGCCAGGATCACATCCGCCTCGATGCCGCCCTTCTCATTGCAAAGCTGGGTGTAAACCGCTTTCCCCGGCGGACCCGACAGGTCATTGGCCGCAATCCGCTGCAACGCGGCCTCGGTTCCCGCGCCGGTGATCTCAAACTTCGCAAATGAGGTCTGATCAATCAGCACGGCGCGTTCGCGGATGGCGCGGCATTCCTCGCCCACATGGGAAAACCAGTTCGGCTTGTCTTCAAAGGAAGGAATGTCAACCGGCTTAACGCTCGCCGGTGCAAACCAGTTCGGTCTTTCCCATCCGGCGCGCGAGCCAAACACCGCCCCGGCTCGCTTTAATGTCTCGTGGAGCGGTGAAAGCCGCAAGTTCCGCCCGGCGTGGATTTCCTCATGGGGCCAATGCACCTTGTAATAGGCGGCATAGGCTTCAATGGCCCGCGTTTCCAGGTAGCGCGGCTGCGCATGAACCTCACTGAAACGCCGGACATCAAAGGGCCAGAGGTCCATTCCCGCATCGCCGTGGAGTATCATATTGGCCATAGCCAGGCCCGCACCGCCGGATGCCGCAATCCCCGCCGTGAAACCACAGGCCACGTAAAAATTATCAAGCTCCGGTGCCAGCCCCATGATCGGTTCGCCATCGGCGGAAACCGGAATGGGCCCATTGATCACCGTCTGAATGCCCGTTTCATTGAGTACGGGCAGGCGCTCCGAAGCGGGAAGCGCGAAACGTTCAAGCCGCTCCATATTTGGTGCAAACAGCTCGCGCCCAAATTCAAAAGGCGGAAGCCCGCGATGGAAACCGCGCGAACCCTCCTCCCAGCCGCCAATGGCAAAGGAACCCGTATCGGGCTTAAGATAGAAATTCTTGTCGGGATCGCGCAGCGTGGTCAGGTTGGCATCAAACGACAGGGTTTTCTCCGTGAGAAAATATTGGTGCTCGACAATGCCCGCAGCCAGAGCAACGCCCGCCATATTGCCCACCCGCTTGGCCCAGAGGCCCGCACAGTTCACCAGAATATCACAGGCGATGTTGCCCCTGTTGGTGACGACGCCAACGGCCCGTCTCCCTTCAAGCACGATCTCCTCGACGCAAACCCCTTCCTCGATCTTCACGCCGTTCGCCCGCGCCCCCTTGGCATAAGCCATGGTCAACGAATAGGGATCGATGTAACCATCACCCGGAATATAGGCGGCACCCTCAATTCCATCGGTCGTTATATAGGGAAATAATTTCTTGGCCTCCGTAGCCGAAAGTGATTGGCACTCCACGCCAAAACTTTTGGCCTGGCCCATGGAGCGTTGAATTTCACTCCAGCGCGGAGCACTTGATGCAAGACGAAGCGAGCCTACTTTTTTCCACGAAATGTGTTGGCCGGTTTCCGCTTCCAATCGGTCAAACACTGCGACCGAATTCTGCATCAGCCGCGTAAGATTTTTCTTGCCCCGGAGCTGCCCGACTAGACCCGCCGCATGCCAGGTGCAACCATGCGTGAGCTGGGCTTTTTCAACCAGCAGCACGTCCCTGCCCCCATCCCTTCCCAGGTGGTAGGCCAGCGACGTGCCGATGGCCCCGCCGCCGATGATCAGTACACGGACATTTCGATCCCAGTTCATGATTTAACGCGTTGATTCAAACTGTCATATACTGGCTGCAAGTGTATGTTTGCCTTGACAATTTCCTTGGCGACCACAAGCTCATAAGTGCCGGCTTCGAGATAGGCTTCATCCACCCCCTCGGCATTTCGCACATAACCAAAGCCAATTGGCTTTGCCACCGTATAGCCATAACCACCGCTGGTGAGATAACCGGCGAACGCGCCATTGCGAAGGATCGTTTCACGGCCCAGGAGAACAATATCTTCACATTCCGTGGTGAATCCAGCAAGCATTTTTTCAAGCGGCGCTTGCGATATTTTTTCAATCGCCTGGCGACCCAGAAACGGTTGATTGCTTTTCATTTTTACCGCCCAGCCAAGCCCCGCATGAAGCGGTGTATCGTTTGGAGTGATGTCAGAGCTCCAGGCCCGGTAGCCCTTCTCAAGCCGGAGCGATTCCAGCGCGCGGTAGCCAGCGGGCGCAATGCCATGAATCTTGCCTGCCGCCATCAGTGCATCGAAAACATCGCCCGTCGCCGCGATGGGCATGTGCAACTCCCAGCCCAGCTCGCCCACATAGGTCACGCGCAACGCCCGCACGACATGGCCGGCGATCTCAATCTCGCGCACTTCGCCAAACTTGAAAGCTGCGTTGGACATGTCAGCACCCGTCACTGCCTGAATGACCGCTCGCGATTTTGGCCCCATGACGGAGAGAGTTCCGAAGTTTTCCGTAATATCGGTAAGTTTTGCATCAAGGCCGGGCTTGATGTGATCGGCAATCCAGGCAAAGTCATGGGTCCGGAAACCGGTGCCCGTCACAATATAGAAATGATCCTCGGCCAGCTGCGCCACCGTCAGGTCGCATTCAATGCCGCCCCGCGTATTCAGCAGCTGCGTATAAGTCAGTTTGCCTACCGGTCGCGCCACGCTATTGGCGCAGATCCAGTTCAGCGCCTCCTCAGCATCCCGGCCGCGCAGTTCGTACTTCGCAAAGGACGATTGATCGAACACGCCAACCCGCTCGCGCACAGCTTTATGCTCTTCACCCACCGCTGCAAACCAGTTCTGCCGGCCCATTGTATAGACATCTCGTGGTGCCTCACCCTTCGGCGCAAACCAGTTCGGCCGCTCCCAGCCCAGCTTGGAGCCAAAGCAGGCGTTAAGTTTTTTTAAACGATCATAAAGCGGGGAAACAATGCGCGGCCGCCCCGATTGATATTCCTCATGGGGAAAACCAATGGTGTAATGCTTGCCATAGGCCTCAAGCGTGCGCTCGGAAGTCCAGTTGCGATCCTTGTGCAAATCCGAAAAGCGGCGAATATCAACTACCCACAGGTCCATCGGCGCTTCCCCGGAAGCGACCCAATCCGCCAATACCCATCCCGCGCCGCCACCGGCGGCAATGCCAAAGGCATTGAAGCCCGCACCCACATAGAAGTTCTTGAGTTCCGGTGCCGCACCTAAAATGAAATTGCCATCGGGCGTAAAGCTCTCCGGCCCATGGATCATTTTCTTGATGCCGGTATTCTCCAGTGCAGGCACGCGCACCAAAGCTTCGGTCATATGCTGTTCGAAATGATCCCAGTCATCTTCAAATAGCTGGAACTCGAAATTGTCGGGAACATCGCCTTGCGTCCAGGCAATTGGGTCCGGCTCATAGCCACCAAACACCAGGCCACCGACCTCTTCCTTGAAATAGGTGCGGCGGTCGGGATCGCGGATGGTTGCACAATCCGTGGCAAGGCCCGCAACCTTTTCCGTAATCACATATTGATGCTTCACCGGCTGCAAGGGAACGCTCACGCCAGCCATCGCCCCGATCTGCCGCGCCCATTGCCCGCCGCAGTTCACCACCTTCTCGCAAGTGATCTTGCCCTGGTTTGTGTTCACCGCAATCACGCGCCCATCTTTGATATCAAACGAGGTGACGCGCGCGCCCTCGATGAGCTTCGCGCCATGTATGCGGGCACCCTTGGCAAGGGATTGCGCGATATCGGAAGGCGATGCCTGCCCATCTGTTGGCAGGAATGAGGCACCAACCAGATCATCCACATTCATCAGCGGCCACATCTTTTTCACTTCCGCAGGCGAAAGCAGATGCATCTCCATGCCGAAGCTCTGCGCCGTGGTGGCAAGCCGCTTGTATTCAATCCAGCGGTTTTCATTGTTGGCAAGCCGCAAACAGCCCGTCATTTTCCAGCCCGTGGCAAGGCCCGTTTCCCCATCGAGTTTCTTGTAGAGCTCAACCGAATATTTCAGCACCTGCGTGATGGAAGCCGATGAACGCAGTTGCCCCACAAGCCCCGCCGCATGCCAGGTGGAGCCGGAAGTAAGCTTGTTTTGCTCAAGCAGAACCACGTTTAATTTGTGGTCCTTCGCCAGATGATAGGCCGTCGAACAGCCGATGATGCCGCCGCCGATCACCACAACATCGGCATGGGTCGGAAAATTCTGGGTCATGTCAGTCCAAACTTTGAATTATAATCGGCAAGCATGCGCTCATAGCGCGC
>JAHFPK010000187.1 GCA_023266715.1 Hyphomicrobiales bacterium
TATGGGAATCCCGATCTTGATTCAGTCAAACCGGGATTTGCTCTAGAGCAAATCCCGGCGAAGTTGCATGACTTCGCCGACAAGGATTTGCTCCAACATATTGATTTGGCGCGATTCCTTTTCGGCAAGGTGATTCCACCTTGCCGGGAAGCGCGCTAGTCGTCTTCAAACATGCCTTTGGTCGCCGCCTGGTGACAGAACGAACAATTGCCCGCAACGCCGATCTTCTTCATCGTCCTGGGCGAAAAGTTCCCGTGAATGCGGGTGAACATCGGCAGTTCGGTAATGCGCAGCGGTGTCTGGTCCTGTGGCAAACCTCGGATCAGGCCGCGGCCGTCACCCGCAACGTCACCGGCATTGGCCATCAGATAGGCCTTGATGCCATCAACCACAGTTTGCTCAAGCGAAGCATCTTCGCCAAAATGATTGGCCAGGTCAGCGGTAATGGCATCCCACGAGCGTGCCGGCAGGAGCGCCGCGGGATAAACCATGTGACAGGCGCCACACTCCGTTTGGGTGACTTTGTCAGCAACCGGCGCTACCCGATAGGCCAGCGCCGGAAGACTGGTAAACACGGTAAGCAAGGCAGCGAAAACAATGCGCATGATAATTCTCTTCAAAGACCGCTGAGATAAGTGATAAAGTCGCCTTTTTCCTGCGCGCTGCATGCGCGTCCAAGAACCGTTTTGCAATTTCGCCCGAACCATTTTTCCGTTTTGGCGATATCGGTAAAGCGGCTGGGCGAGGCGGAAACCGCCATCGGCTCGATCGCCTTTCCGGCCCGGGTCATTCCCGCCTTCAAAGGCGAGGCCGTGTGGCACGACGAGCACGATGGCGTGTCGGGGCCACCGGCACTGTTTGACGACTTGTAAAGTTCTGCACCACGCTTCGCCGAAAACCCGGCAAAGGCCGGATCAGCGGCAATAGCTTGTGTCTTATACTGCGCAAGCACCGCATCCTGACCTGCCGCCGCCAGCACCGGCACGGCAAGCCCACCAATAAATGCGCCTGTGACAATCCAAGCTTTCAAACTCATTCTGTCTTCTCCTGTGGAATTGAAATTTCTTGCGGTGCGAACATTCCGCTTGCTGCATCCTGGTGACAGGCGCTGCAATTCTGTTTGGCGCCAATCGCTTTGCTGGAAAAAACCGCAGGCGCGATATCATTGTGCATGTGCAGCCAGAATCGTGTTGCGGTAATTTCCAGGGGTCGCGCCGGATCAACATCGCGCAGGCGGTTGGCTGCCATGCTGTCCCATGACTCGGCACTGTGGCTCACCAGATAGTCCGTTATTTCCTTTTTTGCCGCCGCATCCAGACTGGCATCCTCGCCAAAATGCTGGCTGAGGCCGGACATGATTGCAGCCCAGCTTTTTACCGGCAGCAAGCTGGGGTGAAAGGCCATATGGCATGAACCGCATTCGGTTTCCCATGTGGCATTTCTCGGTAACGCGGCAATACCAAAAGGTGAAAGGCTGGTCAGGGCATAGGCACCAGGAATGAGCAAAACTGCAAGCAAGGCCGAAACTGAAACCGCAACCCCGGTCCGCGACTGGGCCATCGGTGCCTCATGGGCAAATCCATCGCTCTTCATGCCTGTAACCATGGCAGTCGCCAGGTTTTCGCGCGTCCGCCAGGATTCAAAGATCACTCCTGCCAGGTGCCCGCCGACAAGAACCAGAAGAACAACCGCGGCCACACTGTGTATCTCGCGGTAATTCATGGCACCGGCAAAGCTCACAAAGGCCTTCAAGGGTCCCTGCTTGAACTGGCCGCCGAGAACGGCCACGCCAGTCAAAACGATAGCGTTGATGCTGCCCAGAAGCGCAAAGACCATGAGCGCACCCAATGGATTATGTCCTGCCTCGCGCTGAGCCTTGCCCTCCATCAGGTCCTTGAGATGAGTAACCGTGGACCTTGCCGAAAATATAAAACTGCGAAAGCGGCTATAGCGGGTTCCGGTAAATCCCCACACGATGCGCCACAGGACAAGGCAGCCGATCACCGTTCCTGCAATGAGATGAATTTGCAGCCAGCTTGCCGGCAGCAGCCATCCGGTAACCGAGGCAACCGCAATGCTTGTAACGAGCAGCCAGTGAAAGACCCTGACGGGCAAATCCCATACTTTTAAGAACCTTGTTGGCCTCGTATGGATTAGATCAGACTCATATCGCGGCCCAACGACATCCATAAAAGAATCTTCACCGTCACGAAGTTCATATACTCGCGTGACTTAGGCTGGCAATCCAGACAAATTTGTGATCAAAACGGCGGCTCGCATTAAACCTTTGTAATGTTCCGTATGCTGATCAATTCTGCCTGGCTGTGCCGCCAGAAATATCAACCCGCTCCGCCGCAGGCAGATGTGTGGCGCCGGGCTGTTCCGGCCAATGCTTGTAGGTCTGCACCGCGCCCGAAATCCGCACCTCCGCAATCAAATCGAGATCAACTTCCGCATAAACCCATTGCGGCTTGTTCATTTCGCCCAGCGCCAGCACACCGCCCGGCGGAAAGCCCACATCCGATGGCGCAAAGATTCCAGCCATGCCACAATTCTGTGGACATGCCGCGCTCCACGGCGATGCGCCAACCACCGGCGCATGCACCGTATAAACCTGATTCTCCAAAGCCCGCGCCACGGCCCCGGTGCGCACCCGCCAGTAACCCCATTCGGTTTCGGTGTTTGACGGCGCCAGAATAATTTCAGCCCCCGCTTCCGCCAACGCCCGCGACAGCAGCGGAAACTCAATGTCATAACAAATCAGCAAGCCGATGCGCGCAACGCCGACGTCAAATACCGTAAGCCTCTTGCCCGACGCAATTTTCCACGGATCCCGCTCCCACGGCGTCGGCATGATCTTGTCGTAAGTTCCTCTGATCCCAGTTGGCCCAAAGATATGCGCCACGTTCATCGTGCTGGGAGGTTTCCGCTGCGGGCCGGAACCCGCAACAATCGTCACCCCATGCTTTGCCGCAAGCCCGCTATGTACCCGGTCAAGCTCCGGCACCAGTGCCGACACCGCATCAAACGACGCCTGCACATCGCCCGCCTTGCCGCCGATACTTGCAAGTTCCATTGATCCATATTCGGGAAACACGAGAAGCTTGGTCCCCGCCGCAACCGCCTCCTCAACCCAATGCGTGATCTTCGCCTCGTAGGCGCGCAGGTCTTTCAGTTCATCGAGGGGATATTGCGCGGCGGCGATCTTAATTTTTCGCGTCATCGTCATCCACATGAAAACTATGCAGGATGCGGTGAAACACCGGTGCCAGAATAAGGCCCGCCACGCCGAAGATCAGCAGTCCGCAAAATATCGCATAGATCCCGGCGAATATTTTTCCCCCATCCGTGTGCAAAGGCGTGAGCGGCCCCATGCCGGAGAGGATCATCGCCGCATTGGCAAAGGCATCGATAAATCCCATGGACTCGAAGCCCATGTAGCCTGACATGCCGATGGCCAGCGCCACAACGATAGTGCCCAGTGCCCAATAGGAGTTTTGCAGAATACGGAATGAAAAACGCTCAGGCGATGCCAGCGGCTGGTCGCGGCGTTCAAAGTGGAAAAGTTGCTTCATCATGGCCCCTTGATGAAAGTTTGGCCCTGCTTCAACCACAGATCAAGCCCCTTGATCTGGCGCAATGCGCGTGGCTGACTGGCATGCTCAACTGGTGCCGGTCAATTGGAGGTATCTATGAAAAGACTGTCGAACAAGGTCCGCATTCTCGTTGCAGACGGCGCCCATGCATTGGTGCTGAGCAACGAGGGAGACGCCGCGTCCCCCAACCTCAAGCTGGTCCGCGCCTATGAACAGGATAATCCCGCCACCCGCGACCAAGGCGTGGACAAGCCCACGCGAACCAACGACAGCTTCGGCCGCCGCTCATCCATAGAAACCACGGATTGGCACCGGGTCGCCGAAGACCAGTTCATGCAACGCATTGCAGGCGACATGGCGAAAGATTTGGCCCGCGGCGATTTCGAAGCTTTCGTGCTCGTCGCACCTCCCATTGCCCTTGGCGAATTCCGCAAGGCCGCGAGCGGTGCCCTGGCAAAGGCCACAATCCTTGAGATCGACAAGGACCTGACCAGGCACCCCGTTAGCGAGATCGAAAAGATAATCGTCAAGGCACTGGACAAAGTGAACTTTAAGAGCTGATCGGCTTGGCGAACAGGCGCTCGCCCTGCTCGTCGATGATCTGCCGCCCCTTGACCAGCGCAATCTCGGCCGCCTCGTCAAGCGAGGTGAAGCGGTCGGCGCGGATGTATCTGTGCTCCCAGCGCACGCCATCAATCTCCTTAGAGATCACGCCCGCCAGCTGAAACTGCCCGCCTTCCTTGTAAGGCCTGGCTTCAATCGTAAACCCCTTGTGCTCGGCGGTCTTGACCACCGCATCGGATTTCGCGGCCCCGCCCCCGCCAAACAGCTTCTTGAAAAATGACATGAAAGAAAGCCCTCTCGATATTGTAACGCCGACCCTACAGCTTTTCCGGGGCCCGGTCATCCGAATGACACATTTAATCGTAACCCTGATTGTTCCAATATTCAAATTGAGGAGGCTTGCCATGCTGATGTCCGCATTTAATGGAACCCAAAACCTCGTTCTCGACCGCCGCAAATTCTTAGGCGTAGCCGCAGGCCTGATCGCCGCCGGCGTATTGCCCAAAAATGTGCTGGCGCTGGCCGGTCCCTATGCCTTCAAGCAGGGCGCCTATGATGTCACAGTGGTTAGCGATGGCACCTTGCTGCTCCCGCTTTCACTGGTCGGCCAGGGCGGCAAGCCGGAAGACGTCAAGGCCCTGCTGGGTGCCATGGCGCAAGGCGACAACGCGCAGTTTGAAGCAAGCCCGCTGTTGCTTAAGTCGGGAAGCGACGTGGTTCTCATGGACACGGGCTCCGGCGGCAATTTCCAGCCCACCGCCGGAAAAATCGCCGAAAGCCTCAAGGCCACCGGCACCGATGCAAGTGCCATTACCAAAGTGATTTTCACCCACGCCCACCCCGACCATTGCTGGGGCACGCTGGGTGCCGATGGCAAATCCGTCTTCCCCAACGCCTCATTCCATACGGCCGAAACCGAATGGAATTTCTGGACTGCATCGGATCTCGCCAGCAAAATGCCAAAGGAGATGGAAGGCATGGTGAAGGGCACGCAAGGCCAGCTCGCCGGCATCAAGGACAAGGTCACCATGTTCAAGCCCGGAACGGAAATATTGCCGGGCATCAACGTGCTTGACACGGCAGGCCACACGCCGGGCCACGTCTCCTTCGAAATGGCCGGCGGCGATGGCCTCATCATCACTGCCGACGCCATCATGAACCCGCTGGTGTACTTCCCACACCCCGATTGGAAATTCGGCTTCGACGCCGATCACGCCACGGCCATTGCCAACCGCAAGAAGCTGCTCGACATGGCATCAGCGGGAAAGAAAAAACTGATAGGCTTCCACTGGCCCTATCCCGGCATCGGCATGGCCGAAGCCAAGGACGGCGCCTATGTCTATGTTCCGGCGGCGTAGGCTTTCCAGCCGAAGTAGGAAAGCCCAGCCGCAACGATGAAGGCGACCCAGCTCAGCCACAATGGCACGGCATAGGCGTTAATCGTTACTTCCCAGCCGAAGACGGCCCGGGCCAGTTGCCCGAGTGCTATAACCGCGAAGATGATCGCGGCGGTAAGCGAGAAATTGCGTGGTGTC
>JAHFPK010000188.1 GCA_023266715.1 Hyphomicrobiales bacterium
ATGAACTCCTCTGCCACCTCCGTGGGCAGCTTGCTCAAGGTGCGGATCAAAGCGGATTCCATCGCTTTGACGCGCTCTTGGCCGTAGTATTTCTCCTGCGTTTCCACCAATTGCTTGATGATGCTGGCCACGGCGTTGGCCACTTGGGCCTTCTGGTTGGCCGGCACGTCCGAATCGAACAGGATGTCATCTTGCAAGGTGCGGACCGTGTTGTACTGCTCGACCAACTCACGCTCCATGTTCAGGTCTTGCAGGGTTTCCGCCGTAAATGCCCTGGCCAGTCGATCCGGGGGAGATACTGCGGCCTCGGCCCTAGCCTTGTTGAAATCAAACGCCATGAGGTCTTCCCTTAAAAATTTCGGCAAAGAATGCCTGATGGTAGAGTGAATTGGCCTTCAGAGTAGCCCAAGTGAAGTCAAATGGGGTGCAGTAGGCGCTGAAAGCCTCCTCGATGGCGTGGGCCGAGGTGTCTGCAAGGGTGTGCATGGGGTGTGCATGGGATCTAATCGGTTTACACCTGGATCATAGTGTAAACCGATCATACCTGTGGCCTATTCCATTTGGTATAGGGGTTTCCTACCTATGGCCACTGGGAGATTGTTCATGCAGGTAATAATCGAGGGCGATGCGGAGGATGGCGTCTTTGGCGATCCCAATGCGCTCTGCCGCGTCGTGGAGCCACAGAATGTTGGGCGGATCAAGCATGTAGGAAGCCGGCTTGGCACCTGTCTCGATGGGCTCACTCATGATCCGGTGACGGATGGCCTCATGGAAGTTCGTGGCGGCAAGGCCGACTGCTTGGTTGACCACTTCCGAGCGGGAGAGGCCGTGATCGCCAGCGAAATCGGTCACGGCATCGCTGATGGTGACGTTGACGTTGAAACGCGATGGAATTCTTGCCATTTCTGTTAATCCTGACTGATGGTGGTGGTTTGAGATTACGTTGTAGTTTGAGGTATGTCAAGCGGTGAAAAGTTTGGTGGTGCTGCTGTGGTCGAGAGGATGGTAGGTGGCCCTGGCGGCGTCGCAGCCGGTGAAAAGGTGTGGCGTCAGTGTCGACCAGGCCGGACCTGGCCGTGGGCGCGGTGAACAGGTCGGACCAGGCCGTGGGCGCGGTGAACAGGTCGGACCAGGCCGAGCTCACGGTATGTTATATGTCGGATTATCATCGTTATGTCTGACATATCATCACCTAGCATATATCATGCCATGCACTATGCCCTTATAAATCAACTGCTTACATGCTGTTACGGGCTGGCATATCACTTGCATATATTCTAGCGTAATCACTGCTATTTCCCGCCACCGTCGCGAGACGCGCCCCACCGTTACAGTTCGCGCCTTGCGGGCTGGCGGTTGACCATCCCGGAGAACCACCATGTCGAACGTTAATTTCGCCGTTTCTCTCGCCATCCGTGCCGCTCGTGGCGACAAAGCCGCTTGCGCGGCTGGCATCGCTGATGCGATTTATGCGGCGTATAGGTCCGTTGCCCTGCACAACCAGAAGACGCCATTCATCAACGGCGCAGAAGAACAACGCCAGTGGAAGGGTGTTCTCTCCGACGCTATCGGCGCCGTGATGTTGACCTACTGGAAGGAGGCCGGCGAAGTATTCGCCGCCAAGGTGAAGCCTACTTCTGGCGAGCTGGAAGTCGCGGAAAGCCGCATCGCCGCTTCCGTGATGGAAGCGTACCAGGCTGAAGCCGCGCGCAAGGAAACGGCCAAGGCTGCGAGCGCGGAGAAGCGCGAGTCCAAGAAGCGGGCCGATGCTGAAGAAAGTCGGCTCGCTTCTCTCGCCAGCCTGGATAATACCGTCCAGGCCGGCGACCTGAAAGCCGCTAATGACCGCGCCAAGCTCTTTGCCGGTCAGAACGATGCCTATGAAGCGCGCATTGCGGCTCTCGAAGAAGGCATTCGGATTGCTCTCAAGGCTGCCACTAAGTCCGCTATGATCGCTGCGCTCGAGCGGCTGGCCGTCGCCGCGTAATCCTCACAAGTCCACCATCACGGTGGACTTCAACATCGGCAACGTGACAGGTTGCCGATGTTGAAGTTAGAGCGCGGGCGCTACCCTCCCGCGCAGCCTCTCGGTTTCCTCTCGCTATGAGCGTCAGGCTATCGACTGGTTCAAGCTCTTTAGTCGTTGCGCCTGGTAGCATGGCGCGCGACCTGACAATTCGACGCATTCCCTACCATCGGCCTAAGCCGCACGGCATGCCCGTTTTTCGAGCTTGTCGCGTGCCAACGATGGTTCCTACTCCCTCAACCGTCTCGCTTCCGAGTGTCACGGTCTGGATTGTTCAACGGACACGGGGCGCGTCATTGCCAGAACCTACAATCAGCATTCAAGAAACCGGCTTTCCAGGCTAATCCCGCATGGGATAATGCCTGCAACCTGACAGGGGAAAGCCATGAAATCCTATGTTCCGTTATGGGCCATCAAGGCCACGCTGATGGCCCGTGTCTTGCGCCATACAAGGCGCATTGCCTGGTCTGCTTGCGCAGCAGGCTATGCCATTGTTATCTAGCTCATGACATGAAGAAGGCCACCCTCAATTCCGAGGGTAGCCTGGAAAGCCGGTTTCCCGTTAAAAGCCGATACCCATTTCGCGCCCTTAAGGGGCAAGCCTTGTTCTACGGATTAACCGACTGGCAAGGCGAATAATCATCGGCCGCGACATTCCCAACTTCGATTTCCAGGGGCAAGGCGTGCCCGTAACGGCGCGCAACGGCGTTAGCTATACCCTTGCCTACCCTGGATTCGGTGTGCCAGCCAGCGCCCTTAAAACGGCCTGCATGAAGGCATCGGAATGCTCAAGGCCAGATCGCGTGAAGTTTCGAGCGTCCAGGTACTAAGCCAGGTTGAAGGCGACCGGATTTCCACGTGCATAGGTGCATAGCCGAAAGCGTGGGGTCGGCCGATTCCTGGGGGAATCCTGCGCGCAAAATTCATCGGGCAAGTAGACGGGCTGCGCAAGCGGCTCTGTCATGCGGGTGGTGCGGTCGGCCACCTCGACACGAGCAAACGCAGCAGTACGGCACCCAAGAGCGGCATAGCGCCGACTGGGGGGCTGTGCCCAAGTAGTCCACCCACCCATCCCAAAAACCGTAGCAAGTCGGTTCACGGTTACGCTTGCGCTCGCTTAGGCAAGCCCCAGGGATGGGTGGAATGGGCCTTGGCCTTGGCGTCTTGCGTGTTCAAGTCTGAATGCAAGCAGGATTCCAAGGCCAAGGCCGATTCTGAGGCCATCTGTGAGGCATTGGCCGCGGCCGATTCAAGGTGCAAGCAGGATTCCAAGGCCAAGGCCGATTCTGAGGCCATCTGTGAGGCCTTGGCCGCGGCCGATTCAAGATGCAAGCAGGATTCCAAGGCCAAGGCCGATTCTGAGGCCATCTGTGAGGCCTTGGCCGCAGCCGATTCAAGGTGCAAGCAGGATTCCAAGGCCAAGGCCGATTCTGAGGCCATCTGTGAGGTCTTGGCCGCGGCCGATTCAAGGTGCAAGCAGGATTCCAAGGCCAAGGCCGATTCTGAGGCCATCTGTGAGGTCTTGGCCGCGGCCGATTCAAGGTGCAAGCAGGTCCAGAATCGGCCAATGCACAAATCCAAAGATTTGTCAAACGACCTGGATGTCTTTTTAAGCACCTTCAGATTTCCGACTTTTGGGTATATTCCGGGATGCTGGCTCAGAATTCAGCCAATTTCCGGAGTGCAAGCCTAAATCCGGAAAGGTATGACTGTCGCAGCTTTGGGAGTACAAAAAGCTGTTTTTTGGGTTCCGGCAAGCGTATAACCCTTTGATATATAGAGGTATGGCTTCATTTTTAATTTTTTATATATAGGGTCCTACCCCCACTTTTAGTTTAAATTATTTTAGGCTTGCACCCCAAAATAATTTGGGCTCACTTGGGGTCGGTATGATTTATTTTTTTGACCCTACCACTTGGTCGCACTGTAAACACCTGATTCCAATCCGGAATCCGGGGTTCTAACAGGATTT
The DNA here is from genome assembly GCA_023266715.1 of Hyphomicrobiales bacterium. Lineage (GTDB taxonomy): Bacteria > Pseudomonadota > Alphaproteobacteria > Rhizobiales > Aestuariivirgaceae > Aestuariivirga. The sequence continues at coordinate 3,999 of JAHFPK010000188.1, forward strand.
GGTACTGGGAAGTCGATATAGTCCTACTTTTGCATATTTGCCGGATTCTGAATCAATGGGCATGTATTTTCCTCAAGCTAAATCTGGGCACCGCATTAGAACTCACTAAGTTAAAATTCCAACCTGAGCGCGAGTCCAACCGGCTCCAAGAAAATAACTGCATTTGATAAAATGTGTAGCGTTATATTCCTTCCCACTTTCCGCCTATACCCTACAATCCAGAAATCAGGGTATAATCCACTCAACCCGCGATTCCGAGTCTAGAATCGCGGTCACCGTTTTGGGTGGATCGCGCTCAGCGCTAGAAATTCCGACTCAAATATTTATTTTCAAAAACCTGTCTACTCAAGGTAAAGCGATGAAAACTGCACCAAAACCCTTCGATTTCGAGGCCCTGGCCTTGTCATTAGTAGAGGCCGCGGCGGCCACCCGCGCCCTGGCCAAGGCCTTGGCCGCGCCCTTGGCCGATGACGGCTACAACCCCAACCAGGCATTCGTCAGGGTTCCTGAAGCAAGGTCCAACTTCACCTACAAGCACAACCTGGCGGCCATCGGCCGCGCCCTCGGCCTTGCCCGCTCCGTTGTCGCCCCCTACGGCCCCTACCTGGGGGACGACGAGTTGGACCTGCATGAGTGGAGAGCCAGGGCCAAGAAGCTCAACCTTAAAACCCTCAGGGCCAGCGACATAACGACGTACAAGCAGGTCTTGATTGCTATGGCCGCCGGCAATCTGCAAGTCAGGGAGGAGAACGGGCTTCCATGGGGAAACCCGCTCCGTTCTGAAGCCAAGTCCGCAGACTTCCTCGGGATGAAGTCTGAGACACTTGCGAGGGCGGGCATCCCTCATGTCATGCTTGCGACGGGCCGAAGGGCTTACCTCTGGCCGGACCTGGAAGATGCCCAGACACGAATCCTGGAAGCTCAGGCCGCAAAATCGGCCAAGTCCACCAAACCCACCTGAAAGGAAACCCCATGCCTACACCGCTTTATGTAGCAATCGCAGACCTCCTGATCGAGCGGGAGGAGTCCAGCAAGACACCGGGGTACGCCATCCACAGGGCGAATATCAAGCGCCTGGTCAACCGCCTACTTTCAAGCCACATGGGCCCCAAAGGCCACCCAAACCCTGGTGTTATGGTCACTTTTGGCCTCAGAGAATCGACTGCTGAGCAGCTTGTATTCGCCTGCGATTTTCCGCACCTAGATGGGATCAAGGTTACGACCCACCAAATCATCGTCACGCCCTCCCTGAAGTACGGGTTCAAGCTCCAAATCACCGGGAAGGATCTGGATGGGGCCAAGGGGCGGCTGGAGGACATTTTGCGCGACGCCTTGATGAGGGATGTCCAGCCACTTGAAAGGAGCCTCAAAATGAAATTCCAAATCCCGAAGTTCCCGGTCCTCTCTTGGCGCTGGGACGAATGGAAGCCCCAGCGCCAGATAAAGCGCCTGGTCAACCGGCTTGCAATCCCGGCCGCCATCTACTGGGCACCGGCCAACGGGGCACGGTGTGTCCTGTAACCCAAGGAACCTGACATTCCACGTAATGCTGTAACCACTTAGGAGCCTGACCATGTCTGAAATCCTATGCACCACCTTGAATAAAATCCGAAGCCACGGCCCCTGCCAAGAGGGTTGGGAAAAGCTTCTGAAGGGCCTTGGCAAAACCAAGGCGGATGATGAGCCTTTGGCC
>JAHFPK010000189.1 GCA_023266715.1 Hyphomicrobiales bacterium
CTTCGGCCAAGACGGCGGGAGCCAAATTGAAATTCTGCCGTATTGCCTTTGGGGCTGCAGGCACTGCCGGAGCCCTGATTGATTTGAACGAAGCAGGCGATGTGGCGCGCGCTTTTGTGGGCGATGAAAAGGTCAAGCTGGATTGGCAGGCGCCCCGCGAGAACCGCCCCAAGCAGCAGGTGAAGTTGCTGCTCAACATGCTGCTCCTGGCCATTGCCGGAATTCCACGCGGCGGGGTTGTGACCGTTGCAGCTACTGGTGATACTTTATCCGTTCGGGCTGCTGGCGAACGGGCTAAGATTTCTGAGCCCCTGGCGGACGTTTTGGCGGGAACCGCTGATCTCACACTTCTTGATGCCAGATTGGTGCAACCCTATTACTCAAAACAGCTGGCGCAATCGGCTGGCCTCAACTTGTCCATGGCGATGGATGGTGATGATGTGCTGGTGCAGGCAAAAGCAGCGTAAGTTTACGCCAAATTCTGTCAGCAGCACGCTCTTTAAAGGGGATCATTCCTGACTTCGTGTTGTGAGCGGCGCGAGTTTCCAACTTTATTTTTGTGAGGTGAGAGCGATGACAAAGGGTGTTGCCGCGAATTATGTGCACCGCGACCAGTTTGCAACCCCGCATGAGAGATTTATAGCTGGAGACTCACAACTCAAGTGGAACAATGTCGCGCCGCTTGATGCTCCCGTGCCAGAAGAAATTGAAAAGCCGGCGCGCGACTATTTGAAAGTTGTGCGTGTTGATTGCGACCTCGGATTTGCGGTCTTGCATCGCTGTGGCGGAAGCTTTTATTTTCTTCTGGTTTCGACCTGACGCAATGAAAATGAATTGTGGGAATCGGTCTATGTCAAGGCTAATGCTGGGGAGGCACAGTTCAGGTCCTCCACCTTTACTTCGGTGCACCGCGGAACCTACTGCGTGTGGGAGCTCGGTGTTGTCTGGCATGAACAACAGGCGTGGAACAGATTTCTCACGCCAAAGCGCGCAACATAAGATTACACGCTATCTCAATGATAGTTTTGAAGGTGTTGTGTAGCGTTAGGCTATCTCGCGAAAGTCTTCCTGGCCGGACATGGGAGGTGCGCCTTCGCGGAGTACATAGCCGCGGCCCCAGACGGTTTCGATGAAGTTCTTGCCTTCGGCGGCGGTAGCAAGTTTTTTGCGAAGCTTGCAGATAAACACGTCGATGATTTTCAGTTCAGGTTCATCCATGCCACCATAGAGGTGGTTCAAGAACATTTCTTTGGTGAGAGTTGTGCCTTTGCGAAGCGAGAGCAGCTCCAGCATCTGGTATTCCTTGCCAGTCAAGTGCACGCGCTGGCCGCCTACTTCGACGGTCTTGGTATCGAGGTTGACCAACAGTTCGCCGGTAAGGATAACCGATTGGGCATGGCCCTTGGAACGGCGCACCACGGCATGAATGCGGGCTACGAGCTCGTCCTTGTGGAAAGGCTTGGTCATGTAGTCATCAGCGCCGAAGCCCAGGCCCTTGACCTTGTCTTCAATGCCGGCGAGGCCAGAGAGAATGAGAATGGGCGTACCAACCTTGGAGACACGCAGTGATTTCAGAACTTCATAGCCCGACATGTCCGGCAGGTTGAGATCGAGAAGGATGATGTCGTAGTCATAGAGCTTGCCCAGGTCTACGCCTTCTTCGCCGAGGTCGGTGGTGTAAACATTGAAGCCTTCGGACTTTAGCATCAGCTCGATACTTTGGGCCGTTGCGGTATCATCCTCGATCAGCAGTACTCTCATCTCGAATCCCCTTTTTATGCGGCTCCTTAGCGGAGCCTTTCCTGTTGCACAGTCTGGCAAGGCAGCGGGCCTTAAACGCGCAACTATCCATTAACTCTGAATGTTAAGATAAGCTTAGAAAGGTTAACAAAACCTAATCTCTGTGCGGGATACTTTAACTAACTGCACGCAACATCTAGTATTTTTACTCGCAAAGTATACTACATATAGTTGCCCATTCCTGATCGCTGGGATGGCAAAGAGTTTTAATTACATCACGCCTACGGTTTACTCAGCCTTAAGCTTACCCGTTCATGATGTTCATCGAAGCACACGAATCTTCTGGTTAGTTGATTCGGAGAATCGTGCCTAGGGGCTGCGTTCAAGCCTCCGGTTTGTTTTTGAGTTTGTGAGGATTTCCATGCGTTCACGTGAGACCCTATTGCGACTGCACCGTTTCCGCACTGAGGATCGCCGTCGTCAGGCCTCTGACATTGACGGGATGATCCAGGACCTTACCAGGAAATATGACGAGCTCGACTCCCATGTGCGGTTTGAGGAAAGCCGCAACGGCGTTACTGATCCCGCCAATGTCAATTATTCCATGGCCGCAAAGGCCACGCGCGGGCGCCGGGACAATCTTTTGAAATCCATCGCTGATCTCAAGGACCAGAAGGCATCCGTGATGGCGCAGCTTGCCGACGAAGAAGCCGAACTGCGGAAGGTTGAACTCCTGATGGAAAAAGAAAGCGGCGTATCAGCTGCGACGTCGGCATCAACTGGGCTGCAACCAGCGCATGTTCACTAGGCTGTGAGCCTTCAAGCGCAAGTAGGGGACCCGCGCTTCATCGGCAATCTTTGCGAGTTGTAAAGGCAGCTCAATTGTTTTTTCCACCGGTGACGCAAAGCCAGTGGACTCCCAAACGGCGTTATACCAATGGGGAGCCCAGACGCCGTCGAAGCTCTTGGGACCCTTCGGCCATTTCAGCATGGCTTCATCAAAGGGAATGCCGCAGGCCTGGCACAGTGCGGTGAGAACGGCGCGTGGATATTTCAAGACATCGTCAGCATCAATGACAGGTGGGGCAGTCCCACGTTTTTGCGCCACCGCATCAAAAATCTCAGCCTGTTCGACGAAGCCAATATCGCGCAGGGTAACCTCGGCCCATTTCTTGGTGTAACTTGCCAGAACCCGTTCCGGCGAGCGGATTAGAAAAACATTGGTCACCTTGTGAATCCAACTGCGATCAAAGTCCGGCAACATATGGTGGGTCATGTGCTTTTGATAGAACACAGGCTTTGCGGCAGGGCCTGTGCATTTGGCGACCAGTGCGTCCCACTCGGTTTCATTGGCTGCAATGATTTCGCCACGCAGTGGATGATCATTGCCGCGATTAACCAACGAGAACGCGTAGAAGGGTTCATCCCAGGCAACGCAATCGGCACGGTTGCCGAAGGAATACATCATGGCGGTTGAAATATTGCGAGGACCGGACCACATGGCGATAATTGTCATGAAAGTGTACGCGTCTTTTCGCGGGCGCAGAGCGCTTTGTAGAGGCTAGAGAGTTTTTGTGAAAGGGGGCCCGCACCTTTCCAGTCGTCGATTGACAGTGGATGCCGCACGGGTCGGCCGTCTACCTCGCGCACGGGTATCAATCCTGCAAAAGTTCCGGTAACAAATGCCTCATCGGCCCCATAGACATCATAAAGCGAAAACTGTTTTTCAAAGACTGGGATGCCGTTATCGCGGCAGAGGCGGATCATGTTGGCGCGGGTAATGCCGGGGATGCAGTATTGCCCGGACGATGTCCACACTTCGCCCCGTCTCACAATGAAGAAATGGGTGGAATTGCAAGTAGCTACAAAGCCCAGGGGATCCAGCATCAGGGCTTCATCGGCGCCGGCATTCATAGCTTGCACGCAGGCTGTAATGCAATTGAGTTTCGAATGGGAATTGAGTTTCTGATCCTGAACGTCTGGTGCGCCCCGGCGTACATTCACCGTATGCAATTTCATGCCGCGTTTGAATTTTTCGGGGCTCGGCGTCTTGTATTCCGGGATGATGACAATGGTCGCTGGTGTAATCGTCACGCGCGGGTCCTGATAGGGCGTGGCTTTGATACCGCGGGTTACCATCAGGCGGATGTGTACGCCATCCTGCATCTTGTTGGCGTCGAGGCAGGCGAACAGGCGCTTAACCAGTTCATTGGGACTTACGCCCACATCCATGAAAATTGACTTGGCACCCTCATAAAGCCGCTCAATGTGGGCCTGGAGAAAAGGCACGCCACCATTCACCAGCCGCAGGCCTTCCCACACACCATCGCCGAGAATGAAGCCGGAGTCGAAGACTGAGACCATGGCCTTGTCGCGGGGATGAAGCGTGCCATTGATGGAGATGAGGATACCCTCATTGCGCGGATCAACCTTAATGTCGTGGAGGGACTGGGACATGGGCGCTTGGTTTATCGCAGGTCCCGGAAAGCGGCAAGGGAGCCATTCAGAAAAACAGCCAAAAGCCAATCCAAATGATAATTGCAATCTTGGCAGTGCTGGCGAGCGATGGATTGCCTTCGTAGCGGTCGGCGCTGCGCCAGGTGCCCGTGGCTGCAAAGAGCGAGTAGGGCAGGGGCAGGAAATGAACGATAGCCGCCAGAATAATAGGAGCTTCGGTGAGAACGAGCGTGAGGGCAGCCATAGTGGCAGCAAGGTTCAAGATGAGATCATAGGTAATGGTGTAGCGCCAGAAGGCCTCCTGCAGGGGCAATTGCCCCAACCAAAGGGCCTTGAGTGAAGCGAACACTTTCATAAGGCTCTAACTTCTGCCATCGTTGTCTTCCCAGGCTTCATCGCCAGCCAGAGGTGATGCGGTACGGTCTCCTGTCAAAACACGTGAAAGTTCGGCGCGGCTGTTGCGGATGATATCGACCATTTTGTCCGTGTCGCCGGCGTGGCGGGCCTGTTCGCGGACAATTTTTTCATCGAAGTTCTTGAATGCCTTGGCGGCGCGGTGAGCCTCAAAAGGATGCTGCCCCAGGGCAACGAGTACCTGTTCGCCCATATCCAGGGACGATGAAAAAACTTCACGGTGCACGTAGTTCACGCCAGCATTGAAAAGTTCATAGGCATGCATCCGGTCAAAGGCCCTGGCAAAGATCCGCAAGTTGGGAAAATGCTTTTTGGCGGTTGCGACTATTTCGGAAATTTTTTCGCGCTCGTCGACAGCCACGACTAAAATTTCCGCCGTGCGGGCCCCGGCGGCTTCCAGCAAATTCACCCGTGACGCGTCGCCATAGAAAAGCTTGAAGCCAAACATGCGCAGCGCGTCGATTTGTTCGGCATCGTGGTCAAGAACTACCGTCTTGTAACCCTTGCCTTGCAACATGCGGCCCACGGTCATACCGAAGCGGCCATGACCTGCGATGATCACCTTGGCGCTTTCATCAATCACGTCAGCATTCCTGATCTCGCCGCCGCGCGCGAACAGGGGTTGAATGAATTGTTCATTGGCAATCATGAGGAGCGGAGCCAGCGCCATGGAAATCGCAACAATCGCCACGAGCAATGCAGCCTGACTAGCGAGCAGAAGGCCCAGGCCGAGACAGAATGAAATCAACACAAAGGCGAATTCGCCGCCCTGTGCGAGGGAGAAAGCGAAATGCGCGCTGTCCGGGCTTTTCATGCGGAAGAGACGGGCGATTAGATAGAGCACAACGAGCTTGAGCATGACAAAGCCGAGGACAAGCTCCAGAATTTGCAGCGGATTGGCCAAGAGCAAGTTGAAGTCAATGCCAGCTCCCACTGCCATAAAGAATACGGCGAGCAGGAGGCCCTTGAACGGATTGAGATCCATTTCAAGTTCATGGCGATATTCGCTTTCGGCCAAGACCACGCCCGCAAGGAAAGTACCAAGGGCA
>JAHFPK010000190.1 GCA_023266715.1 Hyphomicrobiales bacterium
GCACCTGCTCCCAGGGCCTTTTCCATGCGCTCGGGCTGGTCGCCGGGCACGAACAAGAATGAACGCAGTCTCATCCCCCTGACCTCTTTAATAGTGCCATGCGCAGGCACTGGCAGACAATTTCTTCGCGCTGGTTTAAGGCGCGATGCTGGAACGTGACGATGCCCGCGTTTGGCCGGGATTTTGACGACTTAAGCTCCACTACCTCGGTCTCAGCCCGCAAGGTATCGCCAATGAATACTGGCTTCGGCATTGTCACCTTGTCATAGCCAAGATTGGCAACCAACGTTCCCAGCGTCGTGTCCCCCACCGACAATCCGACCATCAAGGCGAAGGTGAAAGTGCCGTTGACGACAATGCGACCGAATTCCGTGGCGCTCGCATACTCCGTATCAAGATGCAGAGGCTGGGGATTGTGCGTCAGTGTCGAGATGATGAGATTGTCTGTCTCGGTCACTGTTCGATGGATCTCATGGGCAATGCGGTCGCCCACCTTCCATTGGTCAAAAAAGCGGCCAGCCATCAGCTTTCTCCCTTTTCCACCCGCGCCAGTAAAGCGCCTTCGGATACCTGCGCGTCAACACTTGCTTTCAGTTCTGTTATGATTCCATCGAACGGCGCAACAAGCCCCTGTTCCATCTTCATAGCTTCAATGACCACCAGCCGCTGGCCCTTTTTGACCTTGTCGCCAAGTTCTACATCGACCGCTATCACGCGGCCAGGCATCGGCGACAGTATCATACCGTCAGAAGCCGCGCCGCCTCCCGATCTGTCGGCACGCGGCGGCCCGAAAGGCCACGCCTGCCCTTCCATAAAAAGCACTCGCTCGCCATCGGCCATGGTGGCAAGTGTGCCGGTCGACTCTATCGTCGGATCAAGGGCCACAAGATGTGCGGCACCGGCAATGTGAATGGCAACTTCAATGTAACGAGGAGATGCGATACGAAATCCCGAGAGCGCCGTCCAAGGATCATTAGCTTGATCCGAGATCAACGCGTGTGCAGCGGCCTGCAGCACACCTGCATCCGGAACGAGGCTCGGAATCAATTGTGTGCCATGTCGTTCAATGAATCCGGTATCAATGCGGCCGGCGATGAAGTCAGCATGGTTGGCGGCACGGGCAAGGAAGCCCGAATTGGTACGCACCGGCCAGACCTCGATCTTGCCACAAGCCCTGGCCAGCTTCGCCGCCGCCTCGGTTCGGCTGGGAGCGTGGACAATCAGCTTGGCAATCATCGGATCATAATCCGCCGTGATTTCACCATCCTCCTCGACACCACTATCGACCCGGATGTCATTGGGCAGGCGGAGGCGATCCAGCTTGCCGATCGAAGGCAGGAATCCGTTTGCCGGATTTTCCGCATAGAGTCTCGCCTCCATGGCCCAGCCAGAGATTGAGAGTTCGTCTTGCCGTTTCGGCAGAGACTCACCAGACGCAACCCGCAACTGCCATTCGACCAGGTCCTGTCCGGTAATTGCTTCGGTCACTGGATGTTCAACCTGAAGCCTGGTGTTCATCTCCATGAACCAGATGCGATCCGCCCGCAGCCCCTCAGACGCATCGGCAATGAATTCAACGGTGCCCGCCCCGACATAATCCACGGCGCGAGCTGCCTTGACTCCAGCAGAGCAAATTGCCCGGCGCGTGGCCTGATCCATGCCCGGTGCCGGTGCTTCCTCAATCACTTTCTGATGGCGGCGTTGCAGAGAGCAATCGCGCTCAAACAAATGGACCACGTTGCCGTGGCTATCGCCGAAGACCTGAACTTCGATGTGGCGTGGGTTACTGATATATTTCTCAATCAGCATGCGGTCATCGCCAAATGAAGCCGCAGCTTCGCGGCGGCAAGAGACAAGGGCATCGGCAAAAGCGCCCGCTTCGTCAACCCGGCGCATGCCCTTTCCGCCACCACCGGCTACCGCCTTGATCAGAACCGGGTAACCGATTTTATTTGCCTCATTCTGCAGGCGTTGGGCCGACTGGTCGTCGCCCATATAGCCCGGCGTGACAGGGACTCCCGCTTTTTGCATCAAACGCTTCGCCGCATCCTTCAGTCCCATGGCGCGGATAGCAGCAGGCGGCGCGCCCACCCAGACGAGTCCCGCTGCCTGTACGGCTTCGGCAAACTCCGCATTTTCGGACAGAAAGCCATAACCGGGATGGATTGCCGATGCTTTCGTTGCCTTTGCCGCCTCCAATATCTTGGCGCCAGCGAGATAACTTTCGCGCGCGGGTGCCGGACCAATCATGACAGCTTCATCCGCCTCGCGCACGAAGGGCATGTCGGCATCAACATCGGAATGAACGGCGATGGTGCGAACACCAAGTGCGCGCGCGGTACGAATGATGCGGCGGGCGATCTCACCACGATTGGCGATGAGGAGGCTTTCAATCATCGCTACATCCGGAACACGCCGAAGCGCGGCCGTTCAGGGATTGGCGCATTCAGTGTTGCAGAGAAGGCAAGGCCTAATATATCGCGCGTTTGAACTGGATCAATAATGCCGTCATCCCACAACCTTGCAGTGGCGTAGTAGGGATTGCCCTCGGCTTCGTAGCGGGATCTGATTGCGTTCTTGTATTCTTCTTCGTCGACAGCCGACAATTGATCACTGCGGACCGATGACAACACAGAGGCGGCTTGCTCTCCGCCCATCACGCTGATCCGGCTGTTCGGCCAAGTGAACAGGAAGCGCGGGCTGTAGGCCCTGCCGCACATTCCGTAGTTGCCCGCGCCAAAACTACCGCCAATCAGCACGGTAACTTTCGGCACGCTGGCGGTTGCCACCGCCGTCACCAGCTTGGCGCCATCCTTTGCAATGCCGCCGGCTTCATACTTGCCGCCAACCATAAAGCCGGAAATATTCTGGAGAAACAGAAGAGGTACGCGGCGCTGGCAGGCGAGTTCAATGAAATGTGTACCCTTCAAGGCGCTTTCGGAAAACAGCACGCCGTTGTTGGCCAGTATGGCAACCGGAATTCCCCAAATGCGTGCAAACCCGCAAACCAGCGTGGTGCCATAGAGTGACTTGAACTCATGCATCTCGGACCCATCGACGATGCGGCCAATCACTTCGTGCACCTCATAGGGTGTGCGGACGTCCTGGGGGATCAGGCCATAGAGATCTTGCGGGTCAAGTTTCGGAGGCCGCGGATCCGCGGTTTCAATATCAGCCGTTTTCGCCCGGTTAAGCCTCGCCACGATCTCGCGGACGATTAGCAAGGCGTGCTCATCATTCTCGGCAACATGGTCAACTACGCCCGAGCGGCGGCCGTGAGTCTCGGCACCACCAAGCTCTTCCGCAGTGATTACTTCGCCGGTGGCCGCCTTCACCAGGGGAGGACCTGCAAGAAAGATTGTGCCCTGATTGCGCACGATCACTGTTTCATCCGACATGGCCGGAACATAGGCCCCGCCTGCGGTGCAGCTTCCCATCACACAGGCGATCTGGGGAATGGCTTCGGCAGACATGGTTGCCTGATTGAAAAAAATGCGCCCGAAGTGTTCCCGGTCGGCAAAAATCTCGGCCTGGTGCGGCAGGTTTGCCCCGCCACTGTCAACGAGATAGATGCAAGGCAAGCGGTTCTGCAACGCTATCTCCTGGGCGCGCAAATGTTTCTTCACGGTCATTGGGAAATAGGCTCCGCCTTTGACCGTGGCATCATTGGCAACGATCATCACTTCACGGCCCGACACGCGGCCTACTCCGGCAATTATTCCCGCTCCTGGAGCTTCATCTTGATACATGCCATTTGCCGCAAGGGCGCCAATTTCCAAAAATGGCGAACCGGGATCAAGCAAGCGCATGACACGGTCACGCGGCAATAATTTGCCGCGCTCTACATGCCGCTTGCGTGAAGCCTCAGGCCCGCCACGACCGGCAGCAGCCAGTTTTTGCCGCAGTTCTTCTACGAGCGACGTGTTATGTGCCGCGTTCGCTTGAAACGAGACACTCTTGTAATCAACCAGTGTTGAAAGGGTGTTCATGTTCGGCATTGTTTCAGTTTGAAATTCCACACCTTGACAGCCTATCGCATCCACTTCGCAATTCCTATACGCTGGGCGAGAGGCATGTAACCCATAGAACGAGCCACGGCATCAGTATCAGCCGACTTCGATCAAATCACGCGGCGATGGAGCCATCACCTCGATGCCGGATTCTGTGATGAGAATTTGATCCTCGATGATGAAACCGCCAAGGCCCCTGATGTAATAGGGCGTTTCGAAGGCGAGTACCATTCCGGGTTCCGCCGTGGCCGTTGCGTCCGCCGAAATGAACGGCCATTCCTCGCTCCAGATGCTGGCGCCGACGCCGTGGCCAAAATGGCCCCGGCCATAGGTCGAAAATCCGGCATCCCACATGGTTGTGGCTACCGCCCGATAGACATTGCTCAGCGCCACGCCGGGCCGAAGCAGCGCCAACCCGGCGTCGAAGGATTTGCGCAGTGCGTCGTAGATTATCCGTTCAGCAGGCCCCGCGTGGCCCAGAACAGCGGTGCGGCCACCATCGGAACTGTAGCCTTCGATAACACAGCCAACGTCGATCTTGATGAGGTCACCCGCCCGTGCCGGACCACCTGGCGAGAAGCCATCGCCGCCGACCGCAATATAGGCCCAGGCCGATGCAGGTAGCGGCAAATTTCGGAGGCTGGCTTCAGCCAATGCCGCCTCGCGCCAGATGGCGGTCATGGCTGCTGCGTCCATGCCCGCTGTGATCGCATCCGCAAGAGCGCTCACCCCGGCACGCGAAAGTTCGGCGGCGTTGCGCAAGTATTCAATCTCCTGCGGCGCCTTGATGGCGCGTAAATGCTCGACGAGATTGGTTGCATCGACCCACGACACCTCTGGCATCGCGCGATTGAAATTTGCCATGTCGCGGGCGGCGACAAATCCAAGCTCAAGCCCGATGCGCGCCTTGAGAAGCCCGCGCTCAGCGAGCGCATCACGAAGCAATTCAACGGAAGCGCTTGTGTCAAACTGGGCAGGGCGAGATTCACGCACCCGCTTTCCCATCGCCACATCTCTGTTTACGAGTGCCCGCGCAACATTCTCCGGATCGTCAGACCGGCGGTCGAATTGACCGGTCTCCACCCAAATCCGATGGGACCGGACATCATCGATCTGGGATTGCCGTTTGAATGCCTCAGCCTGCAGATCGCCAACGATTGCAGTCATCGGCCCATTGTGAGGCACCACAGCAAAAGCAGCACCGGCCCGTCTCCAGTAGGTCGCAACTCCCGGAAACGCGCCGGTGGCATATCTGATGCTTTCCGGCTGCGCCAGAACAAGGGCATCAAGCCCCTGCTCCGCCATCAGCCGTCGTGCGCGGCTCCGGTCAAGAAATCCGGAAGCCAACCCGCCTACTTCGTCGTCAGATTGTAGTAAATGACATCTTGGGTTGGCCCCATCACGAAGTTCTTTACATTGGCCCGCTCGGCCACCTGCTTGGTTTCCTGGAACATGATGATGAACGGTCCCTCATCCATCACCTTCTTCTGCAGGTCCTTGTACTCCTGCTCGCGCTTGCCTTCGTCGCGTTCGCGCACCGCGGCATCCGTCATCTTGGTGATCTCGGGAATGTCC
>JAHFPK010000191.1 GCA_023266715.1 Hyphomicrobiales bacterium
ATCAACTGCGAAGTGCCGCCGGAAAGGCTCGGCGATGCGGTGAAAGGTGCCCGCGCCATGAATTGGGCCGGGTTCAACCTGTCCATTCCCCACAAGGTGAATGTCATCCCCTTTCTGGACGGGCTGGGAGAGTCGGCAGCCGTCATGGGGGCCGTGAACTGTGCAGTATCGCGCGACGGGAAACTGATCGGCGAAAATACTGACGGCAAGGGCTTCCTGAAATCGCTGCGCGAACTCATCGATCCCGCCGGAAAATTCGTGGTGATGTTCGGTGCCGGCGGCGCTGCCCGCGCCATTGGCGTGGAGTTGGCACTTGCAGGCGCCAAGCACATCACCATTGTAAACCGTGATCAAAAGCGCGGGCAGTCCCTCGTTGACCTCCTTAACGGCAAGACAAAGGTGAAAGCCCAACTCGCCGTCTGGAAAGGCTCCTATTCAATCCCGGCGAATGCCGACATCGTGATCAACGCAACGTCCATTGGACTTTACCCCGATGTGAATGCGCGCCTTGATATAGCCCTTGATAGCCTGCGCAAGGGTCTGGTTGTGGCCGATGTCATCCCCAATCCGCCGCGCACCAATTTGATCAAGGATGCTGAAGCACGCGGCTGCAAGACGCTCGATGGACTCGGCATGCTGGTGAACCAGGGCGTCATTGGCGTCAAATACTGGACCGGCGTCGACGTGGACCCCACCATCATGAAACGCAAGCTGGAAGAAATATTCTCGCCTTAGGTTGGAATGATCATTCATGGAATCATATCTGCTTTTCCTCGCCCCTTTGGGGAGAGGAAGGGGCCCGTCCTGCGATGCGAAGCTGAGCAGGATGGGAAGGTGAGGGGGAACAGGTGAATCAATTGCAAGACTTGATCCCCCTCACCCTCCCATTGCTAAAGCAATGGGCCCCGCCCTCTCTCCACTGGAGAGAGGGAAAGTTATGACAACTTCAATCAAGAACTAAATTGCTCTAGCGCCGCGGCCTCAACTTGTCCGGGTCGTAATGGGCGAATTTCACGATGCGGCCGGGAAGACGTTTTTGCATCCCGTCAAGCTTGCCGATTTCGATTTCAGTGCCGAGTTCACTGTGCAACACGTCAACCCGCGCCAGCGCGATGTTCTTGCTGAGAATGGGCGAGCGTGTAGAACTAGTAACAACCCCAATCTGCGCGCGACCAATGTGAACGCTGTCGCCGTGACCTACGGCCTCATTTGAATCAATATCAAGGCCAACCAACTTGTGGCGCGGATGCTCCTTGCGTTGGACAAGCGCCTGCTTGCCGATAAAATCATCGGTCTTGGATTTAAGCGGCACTGCAAAACCAATGCCCGCTTCAAAAGGATCCGTCTCCGAGGTAAACTCGTAGTTGGCAAAGATCAAACCCGCCTCGATGCGCAACATATCAAGCGCTTCAAGACCCATGGGCTTCAGGCCATATTTCTGGCCCGCATTCCACACGGCATCAAACACGGCGAGTGCATCCTTTGGATGGCAGAAAATCTCGTAGCCCAATTCGCCCGTATAGCCCGTGCGCGAAACAACAACGGGCGGCCCTTCAAAGTGGCCAATGCGGGCAACGGCAAATCGAAACCACTCCAACTCGCTGATGGCGGGCTGTGCCGGTGATGTCCAGATGATTTCCTTGAGCAGTTCACGGCTCTTCGGCCCCTGAACCGCAATATTGTGAAGCTGGTCCGTCGACGAGCGCACCCAGGCCTTGTAGCCCATCTTCTCCGCCTGCTGGCGAAGCCACTGGCCGCTGAACTCATCCCCGCCAATCCAGCGGAAATTGTTCTGGCCAAGGCGAAACACCGTGCCGTCATCAATCATGCCGCCGTTTTCGTAACACATTGCCGTATAAACCACCTGCCCCACCGACAGCTTGCGAATGTCGCGGGTCAGGCAATACTGCAACAGCCCTTCCGCGTCGGGTCCCGTGACCTCAAACTTGCGAAGCGGCGACAGATCGGTCACCACAACATTTTCACGGCACGCCCAGTATTCCTCGATCGGCCCCTTATTGTTGAAACGCTGGGGCAACCAGTAGCCACGATACTCCGTGGTATTGCGGGTCAAGGCGGAAAAGCGCGGATGGAAAGCGGTTTCGCGGGTGAGTTGGGCATCTGCGTCGGGAGTCATGCGGGTTACCACTGCTCTTGAAAACTTCTGTTTGTCCGAATAGGTGCGAATGTGAATATCGGTGGGATCCCAGCCATTGGCGGCATCGATGTCATCGGGACAGGACGACGACACGCATACAATGTCGGTGAGCGACCGCATCAGCACATAGTCACCAGGCCTTGACCATGGCTCGTCGAGATAGAGCTGGTTCTGGTGGTTGATATTGGTGTTGTAGAAATAATTCAACGCTTCCCAACCTTTGCGGGGCGCAACACCGTAGGGCGCCAGCGCGTGATTGAAATTCTCCGTGCAATTCATATGGCCGGGATAGCCCATGTCATCGTAGTAGCGCGAATTGCAGGCCGTTGCGAAAGCATCATGCCGTCCAACCGTATCTTGCACGATTTCCACCAGCGGCTCAAATTCCCGATCAAAAGATTTGGACGGAAGGCCGGGTTTGGGATAACTGCGGCCAAGCAACGTGCGCGTAACGGTGGAGTCGAGCGCCAGGTCAAGGCCCTTGTCAATCTTGCGCGCCGACAGCGCCTGAAAATCCGTACACTGACGACCGGAGACATCAATGACTTGAATGTATTCGCCGGCGCGCACCAGATAGGCCGAAGCGGTCGAGGCCTTGATGCGGATATCCTGCAGGGGATCAGCCATGGGTTCTGGCAAGATACTAGCGCGATCAGCAGGTTTGCCACTGCGCGTAATGCGCAGTTCGATAGCGGTGGCCGTATTCTGGTGTTCCGGCGACATGGCAGAGCCCGGCGCGGCAGCGATGAGAACGCCATCGCGCGCGACTTTGAATTCAGCTGTGGCACCGGGAAGCGAATCCTCGCCAAAGAGGCGCAGGGTTTCGGCCTTGCCCAAATCAATGTTGCGGCGCTGAAATGTTGATTTCGTACGTAGGGTGTTTTCATTATCGTCAACGAGCAGAGCTTTCAAACCTTCGCCGCGGCTGTTGGCGCGCGCGCCTAGGGCTGCCGAATCAAATCGGCCCGAGGCATCACAAAATGCGATTTCACAGGCCTGACCACCTTCGACATCGGTTAGAAGAATCGAATCCCCTGCCTTGACCGCTACAACGGTCGAGCCCGCCCCCAAAACCCGGTACCGCTCAACCCCTAGGGGTAAGGTCCTGATACCGGGGCGATAAATGAGGCTTGGCTGCGGCGCAGTTGAAAGCATGGGATAAAAAACTTCACCATCCGTCTGATAATTGAACTGTCAATATCGCACAGTTCCGCTTGACCGTCGATATAATAGCATTCACTATTGTTTCCTAGGGTTAGTGATGAACTCCCCGCAGAAGGAGTCGTCCCAAGCCCTAATTTTTTTGGGGATAACGGAGGGAATAATCATGTCATCTGATAAGGGCTCGGGCGAACTCGTCCGCGCGTTAGACTGGAAGGGCGCCTTCTGGGTTGCGGCAGGTGTGCCGCCTCTCGTGCTCTTCTCCATCGGCGGTATCGCCGGAACCACAGGCAAGCTCGCCTTCATGGTGTGGATCATCTCCATGATCATGGGCTTCCTGCAATCATTCACCTATGCCGAAATTGCCGGTATGTTCGGCAACAAGTCGGGCGGCGCCTCCGTGTATGGAGCAACGGCCTGGCTGCGCTATTCAAAATTCATCGCACCGCTGTCGGTGTGGTGCAACTGGTTCGCCTGGAGCCCCGTGCTGTCATTGGGCTGCGCCATTGCGGCGGGCTATATCCTTAACGCCCTGTTCCCCATTCCACTTTTCATCGATACGTCGCCGGAAGTGGTGGCCTGGCTTGCTGACCCTGCAAATGCGGGCAAGGCGGCAGCAGACGCAATAGCAGCTGTAACCGCTGCGGCAACACCCGCCATCCGTACCTGGGAATTGGTAGGCATTCCAATTCCCGGCCTTGGCACCATGCATTTCAACACGACCTTTGTGATCGGCGCCATTCTCATGCTGATCATGTTCTGGATTCAGCATCGCGGCATTGCCTCAACAGCGACTGCCCAGAAATGGCTGGCCATAATTGTTCTGGTACCCTTGCTGCTGGTTGGCCTTGTGCCGATCCTCACAGGAGCCATCGACACCGCCAATGTCACCGGACTTGTTCCACCAACCGCCGCCTACTCCGGCGTTGAGGGCACCTGGAGCATAGGCGGATGGACCCTGTTTCTCGGGGGGCTTTATATCGCTGCCTGGTCGACCTACGGCTTCGAAACGGCTGTATGCTACACCCGCGAACTCAAGAACCCGAAGACCGATACCTTCAAATCCATCTTCTATGCCGGTCTTCTCTGCTGCCTGTTCTTCTTCCTCGTACCCTTCTCCTTCCAGGGCGTTCTGGGCCACGCAGGCATGCTTGCACCAGGCATTGTAGACGGCACGGGCATCGCAGAAGCCCTTGGCAACATGGTGGGTGGCCACCCGGTTGTCACGCAGATCTTCGTGATTCTCATGATCCTGGCCTTGTTCCTGGCCATCATGACCGCAATGGCCGGATCATCGCGCACGCTGTATCAGGGTTCAAAAGATGGCTGGCTGCCACGCTATCTCACGCAGGTGAATTCACACGGCGCACCAACCCGCGCCATGTGGACAGACTTCACGTTTAATTTGATCCTGCTGGCGCTCGCGTCTGACCTTTCGGGCTACTTCTACGTGCTTGCAATCTCGAACGTGGGTTACATCATCTTCAACTTCCTGAACCTCAATGCGGGCTGGATTCACCGGGTCGATTCCGGCCATATCGAACGTCCGTGGAAAGCCCCGACCTGGCTGATCGGCCTCAATACGGTGCTCGCCTTTGTGAACGCATTGTTCCTGGGGGCAGGCGCAAAGGTCTGGGGCTATTCAACCGCCCTGTGGGCCGGCCTCTTCTTCGCCGCCCTGATTTTTCCGGTGTTCTACTTCCGCCATTACATTCAGGATGGCGGCAAGTTCCCGAAAGGCGCGCTTGATGATCTGGGCCTGAAGGAAGGCGACATGGGCGAGAAGAAGGCGGGCATGTTACCCTATCTCGCCCTGGCCGCCGGAGCTGCCGTGGTGCTCCTGGCGAACTGGATCTTTCAGCTGCCGGCCTAAACAAAACAATCCCGCCTCAGATTGAATTCCTGAGGCGGGATTTTTATTGCGCGAGCGTCCAACCCTGAAGAATGGCTATTCCTTGCTCAACTTGGACCATATCCGCTTGAGTTCGCTCTCCACATTCGCTGTCATTGGCGGCTGCACCGCAAGCCGCTTCAAAATGCTTTTCGGCGGATAGAGCCCGGGATCGCTCAGGAGCTTCGGCTCGATATAGGCTGCCGAGGTCAGAATCGGATTGGCATATTGCAGGAAATTCGTGTTGGCGGCCGCCACTTCAGGCTTCAGCATGTAATTTAGCAACTGGTAGGCGCCATCCTTGTTCTCAGACTTGTTGGGAATGACGAACAAGTCAAACCACAGCTCGCTGCCCTCCTTTGGAACATTGTAGAC
>JAHFPK010000192.1 GCA_023266715.1 Hyphomicrobiales bacterium
TCTTTTTGCGCCGTGGCTTGGTCAGGAATCCACGGCGTTGATCACAGTTTCACTAATTTCGGTCTGGCAGTTCGTAGGGATTCCGATGATCCTGATTTACACCGCGCTGCTTGCCATCCCGGAAGAACTCATTGATGCTGCGACAGTTGACGGCCTCAACCAATTCCAGGCATTCGTCTGGGTGAAGCTGCCGCTCATCCTGCCCACCATCGGGCTTGTCTCGATCCTCACCTTTGTCAATAACTTCAACGCCTTTGACTTGATTTACGCGATGAAGGGGGCGCTGGCCGGACCCAATTTCTCCGCCGACATCATGGGTACGTTTTTCTACCGCACATTCTTCGGCAACCAGTTGCAGCTCGGCAATCTCTCCATGGGGTCAACCGTTGCCACCATGATGTTCCTCATTATTCTCATGGGCGTGATGACCTATCTGTTTGTCATTCAACGCCGCATGCAGCGCTACTCCTTCTGAGGGCATGATGCGGAAACCAGCCAGCAGCCTCGTCGTCCACGCCATCCTCGGCCTTTACACCGCGCTCGCCCTGTTTCCAATTCTTCTGGTGATTATGAATTCCTTCAAGGCCCGCAAGGCGATCTTCGGCGCGCCGCTCTCGTTTCCCACGCCATCAACCTTCTCGCTCATCGGCTATGACAAGGTTTTCGGCGACAGCAAGATCATCAGCTATTACGTCAACTCGATCACGGTGACCGGCGGCACGATTTTCTTCACGCTGCTGTTCGGCGCGATGGCCGCCTGGGCGCTCACCGAATACAAATTCCGCTGGAACACGCTGCTGGCGCTTTTCTTTTCCATCGGGATCATGGTGCCAATTCGTCTCGGCTCGGTGTCAATCATCCAGCTTGTCGTTCAGATGCATTTGATCAACACGCTCAGCGCGCTCATTCTTGTTTACACGGCGCAGAACCTTCCGCTGGCAATTTTCATTCTTTCGGAATTCATAGCGCAGATCCCGAAGGACCTACGCGAAGCGGGGCGTTGTGATGGCCTGAGCGAATACAATATTTTCTTCCATATCGTGCTGCCGCTCATCCGCCCGGCCATGGCCACCGTCGCCGTCTTCACCATGATCCCGGTGTGGAACGACCTATGGTTCCCGCTGCTGCTCGCGCCCACTGGCGGCAAGCAAACGATTACGCTGGGCATCCAGCAATTCCTCGGCCAGTATATCACTGACTGGAATGCGGTGCTTTCGGCATTGTCCACCGCCATCATTCCCGTTCTCATTCTCTATGTCATTTTTTCGCGCCAATTGATCCGGGGCTTGACCTCGGGTGCCGTCAAGTGAGCCTGTCATGTCGGAAGTGAAGATCGAAAAACTGCGCAAGTCCTACGGACCCGTCGAGGTGCTGAAGGATATTGACCTGACGGTGGAGAATGGCTCCTTCGTGGTTCTTGTCGGGCCATCGGGCTGCGGCAAGTCCACGCTCTTGCGCTCAATTGCAGGACTTGAGCCCGTCACCTCGGGAAGCATGACCATTGGCGGCAAGAAAGTGAATGACCTGCCGCCCGCCCAGCGCGAGATCGCCATGGTGTTCCAGTCCTATGCGCTTTATCCGCACATGGATGTCTACAACAACATGGCCTTCGGCCTGAAATTCGCAAAGACGCCCAAGGCCGACATCGACGCCCGCGTCAACGAGGCGGCCCGCATTTTGCAACTTGAGCCCCTGCTCAAGCGCAGGCCGCGCGAACTGTCGGGCGGCCAGCGCCAGCGCGTTGCCATCGGGCGCGCCATCGTGCGCAAGCCGCAAGTATTTTTGTTCGACGAGCCGCTTTCCAATCTCGATGCCGCCTTGCGCATCAATACGCGGGTCGAGATTGCCAAGCTGCACAAGATGCTGAAGGCTACCATTGTCTACGTCACCCATGACCAGGTGGAAGCCATGACGCTGGCCGACAAGATCGTGGTGATGAACAAGGGTCGCATTGAGCAAACGGGAAAGCCGCTTGATCTTTATTACAAGCCCGCCAATCTCTTTGTGGCCGGCTTCATCGGTTCGCCAGCCATGAATTTTCTCACGGCAACGGTGAAACAAGGCGGTGTTCTCGTATTGTCAGATGGCCAAGAATTGAAGGTAAAACTTCCAAACTCTTGCGGACCGGGTGATGCGGTCACGCTGGGTTGCAGGCCAGAGCACATGACGCTGGGCGGAAGCGGCACATTTAAACTGAATGGCATGATCGATCTCATCGAGCGCCTGGGCGAGTCAGGCTTTGCCCATGTGCGGCTGCCTTCGGGCCAAACGGTCATCGCAGAGGTGCGCGGCGATCCCGGCACCAGTTCGGGACAGACAGCCACTCTCACGTTTGATGCTGACCATCTTCATCTCTTCAATGCGGAAGGACAACGGCTGGACTAAGCGGACGCCTCGCGAAGCACGTCGCGCAGCTTGCCCATGGCTTTTTGGGTCGCCCGCTCATCGGCTGCGGCAAAACCCATCAGGAGTCCCCGTTCAACCTGTCCGTGCCTGTATTGGATTGAGAGGGGCGAGACATTTACGCCTTGCTCAAGTGCAGCGCGCGCAATAATCCGGTCATTGCGGTCCTCATGAAGGAGTCCGACGAGCTGGATGCCTGACTCGGTGCGGCGCAAATGCAGCCAGGGGCTGAGATAGTCCTCGCAGATTTCCATGAAATATTGCCGCCGCGCGGCATAGAGCCTCCGCATGCGACGCAGGTGCCGGGTGAAGTGCCCTTCGTTGATGAAATCGGCAAGGGCTGCTTGCGTGACGAGGGGTGCGAATTGCCCCGTGACGCTCAGGGCCGAAACGATGCCTTCGCGAATGGCTTCTGGGACAACGAGAAAGCCCAGGCGCATGGCCGGGAAAAGAATCTTGGCAAAAGTTCCGACATAAACAATCCGGCTCGATGTGCTGATGCCTTGCAGGGCCGGAATGGGCTGGCCCTGGAAGCGGTATTCGCTGTCATAATCATCTTCGATAATCCAGGAGTTCCAGCTCTCTGCCATGTGGATGAGATTGAGCCGTTGTTCCATGGGCATGGTGACGCCAAGGGGATGATGGCAGGACGGAGTTACGAAGATGAGACGCGGGGCAACAGGCGGAGGTTCAAGATTCCAGCCGCTGTCATTCACTCTAAGGGGTGCGAGATTCGCGCCCGCCGAGAGAAAGGCTGCACCGGCGCCATAATATCCCGGCTCTTCCATCCACACGGTGTCGCCGGGATCAATGAGAATGCGGGCCAAGAGGTCAAAGGCCGACTGGGCGCCATTGGTCACGACAATCTGCTCAGGCTTGCAATTCATCCCGCGCGAGGCCGTGAGGTAGCGGGCGATGGCTTCGCACAGGGGCGGATAGCCTCTTACATGATAGGTGCCGAACAAATCGTGGCGCGCCAGTTTTGCCCTCTTGCCGAGCAGCTTGGACCAGGTGGTGAAGGGAAAATTGTCGGAATCGGGCAAGCCGGGGTGAAAGGCCAGAAGGCCCGGCTTGCCGTGATGGTAGGGTTGCGCCAGCATGATTTTTCCGCGCGCCGATATGGTGTTGACGGTTTCCGCCCGCGTGTTTTTCGCTGCAGTGGCGGGAGTGGGAAGATCCATCACCAGGGGCGGCGAACCGCGCCGCATCAGCAGGTAGCCCTCGAGTGCTAACTGTTCATAGGCGGCGATGACGGTGTTGCGGCCAACGGCGAGGTCTTTGGTGAGAAGGCGGGTTGAAGGCAGTGCTGCTCCGCTCGGCAGGATACGGCGTTCGATGAGAGTGCGGAGCTGGCTGTAGAGCTGGCGATGCAGATTGGTCGCGATACTGCGGTCAATGACGATGCCGCCCAGAGGGAAAACCGTTGCCATAGTGGTTCCTAAAAATGATCGTGTTCTGGTTCTAACAATGGAACCAATGCAGTTATAGGCTCAGGGCTATAATAATGACAAGGTTTTAGTCCGGGGTGGACTGCAATGCAGCGGTTGAGGGTTGGCGTCATCGGGGCCGGCGGAATTGCTCAGATCGAGCATATTCCGAACCTGATGAAGCTGAAGCATCAGTTTGAGATTTTGGGCGTCTGCGACCCCTCGGCAAAAGTGCGCGCCTTCATCTATGAACAATTCGGAATTTTGACGTTTGAGGAAATCGATGGGCTCTTGGCACAGCCCCTGGATGCCGTTGTCATCGCATCGCCTGATCCCCTGCACCATGAACAGGTGCTTGCCGCCTTCGCGCGCGGGCTCCATGTCTTTTGTGAAAAGCCGCTGTGCTATTCCGTTGCCGACATCGATGCGCTGATTGCCGCCCGTGACCGCGCCGGCAAGGTCCTGCAGGTAGGCTACATGAAGCGCTTCGATCCGAGTTACGAGGCAGCGCTGGCACGCATGCCGGGCACTGCAAAAACCTTGCGCTATGTGGCCGTTGAAGTGAATGATCCGGATGCCTGGCCTTTCATCAAGCATCACACATGGCGCCATGGCGATGATGTGCCGTCGGACCTTGTGGCCTCGGTGCGGGCAAAGCAGCAACAGCAAATGGCACGCGCCGTATCAGCGCCTCTTGATCCCATGAGTTACCGTGGTTTCACCGGCGCCTATTGCTCCTCCCTGGTGCATGATGTGAATGCCGTTCACGGACTTCTCGATGGGCTTGGGATTCCAGACGGTGAAATTGCTGGCGCTCAGCTGTTTGCGAAAGGAGAGGGCGGCCAGGGTGCGGTGCGCCTGCTTGGCGGCCAGGCCCTGTGGAACATGGTTCACCTCAAGGTTCCAGCTCTTGCGGATTACCGCGAGCATATAACATTCTATTTTGATTATGGCGTGCTTGAACTTGAATTCCCGTCCCCCTGGCTCAATCACCAGCCGACGCGGCTGACAATCAGGAAGAGCAATGGTTACACGCTCGTCAGTGAAGATGTGAGAACGGGATTTGAGGAGGCCTTTATCGAAGAACTGAAGGGTTTTTGGTCTGCTGTCGTGGAAGGAAAGCCAGTTCGCAATACCGCGGAACAGGCGCGCCGTGATATGAATCTGCTCAGCGGCCTTGCCCAGTATCACGCCACCCACACGCCGCAGTCAGCAGGCAATGGAGTCCGTTCATGAAAGTCCGCATCGGCATCAATCCGATTACGTGGAGCAATGATGATGTGCCCGAGCTTGGTGGCGACACGCCGCTTGAGGTCTGCCTGAGTGAAACCAGGCAGGCGGGCTATGCGGGAACCGAACTTGGCGGTAAGTTTCCGCGGAAGTCGGCGGAGTTGAAACCCATCATGCAGCGTCACGGGCTTGCCGTGATTTCGGGCTGGTATGATGGCCGGTGCGATGAGAAAGACGTAGGCGAAGAAATGGATGCCATCGGCCCCCATCTGCAGCTGCTGAAAGACATGGGCGCTACCCATGTTGTCTATGCCGATACGTCGCGGGGCCGTCTTGGCGCGGTCTGGGAGCCTATTTCCAAACGTCCTGCATTGCAGGCGTCTGAATGGCCGGTTTATGGCCGCAAGCTCACGCAGCTGGCGGAACGCATGGTTGATTTCGGCGTGCGCATGGCCTTTCACCATCACATGGGAACCATTGTCGAGTCGGATGCCGATGTCGGACTGCTCATGAAGCATACGGG
>JAHFPK010000193.1 GCA_023266715.1 Hyphomicrobiales bacterium
CGGCGGGCCGGACTTCTCTGCGCGCGGGCTTTCGAGTGTGTCACCATGGTAATTGCGTGCTCTTCATTACGTCCGACATTTACGCATACGGTATACTATAGTCAACCGCGTTTGCACTGTCTACGTGCATCAGCCTGGAGGATGAACTGAGCAAATCAATCGTAAAAAACAAATTCACGCTCGCTTGGTGCTTGGAATCATTCAGGTGGTTTCGAGTTACGCATATGGGTTAACTTGACCGATTTTCCGCCATCGCCTCACGATAAAATCTCAAGGAGCGCTCAACATTTGCTGGGGCATGTGACATGGCGAGAGACCTATGCATTGGGTTCCAAGCCCGATGAAAGGTGGCAGTATTACCCTTTTGCAGATCAACGACACCCATGGCTATCTCAAGCCGCACCCGGAACTCGTCTGGCATGGTGGCGGGGCAACCTTTCCAGTCCTTGGCGGTTACGCCCGCATCGCGGGGCTTTTTCGGGATATCCGAGCGGAGCGGGGTGGTGCCGCAATTGCCCTGGACAATGGCGACACCTTTCATGGTACCTATCCCGCCGTGCAGTCCCGAGGCACGGCGTTGGTGCCGCTCCTGAATGCGCTAGCCCTTGACGGCATGACAGCGCATTGGGAATTTGCCTATGGCCCGGCGCACTTTCGTACTCTCGCGGCCCGGCTGTCCTATCCAGTTCTTGCAATCAACTGCTATGAGAAGGCTGTTGGTAAGCTGGCCTTCCAGCCGTCGCGCGTCATCGAGCGTGGTGGTCTCAGGGTTGGCATTATCGGCGTTGCTGCGGCCATCGTCGATAAGGGCATGCCGCCTGCTTACAGCGAGGGTCTGCGCTTCACCCTCGGCCGGGACGAACTGCCGGGACACATTGCGCGTCTGCGTGGAGAAGAGAGCGTCGATCTCATTGTGGTGCTTTCGCATCTCGGCTTTCCGCAGGATGTGCGGCTGGCCTCAGAGGTCACTGGCATCAATGTTCTGCTCAGCGGCCATACACATAACCGCCTTGAAAAACCGATGCTGGTAAACGGGGCACTGGTGATCCAGTCCGGTTGCCACGGTTCGTTTGCTAGCAGGCTCGATCTCGATGTGAAGGATGGCAGGATCATCAGGACCGCGCACCGACTGATTCCAGTCGACGCGAGCATCGCTCCCGAAGCGGCAATGACCGCGATGGTTGACGCTGTCCTGGCGCCGCACCGGGAAATGCTCGGAGCGGTCGTCGGGCATACGCAAATCGACCTCCACCGCAACACGATTCTCGAAGCCCCGATGGACAATCTGCTGCTCGACGCCATCGCAGAAGCAGCGGAAACCACCATTGCCTTTTCGAATGGCTGGCGTTACGGCGCACCTGTTCCGCAAGGACCGATTACCCGCAACGATCTGTGGAACATGATCCCGACCAATCCGCCGGTTTCCAAGGTCGAAATGACCGGCGGTGAATTGTGGACGATGATGGAAGATAATCTGGAGCGCTCATTCTCCGCCAACCCCTACGAGCAGATGGGCGGCTATGTGAAGCGCTGCCGGGGTATCAACATCTACGCCAAGATCGAAAATCCGCCGGGTCAGCGGATCGAGCGCTTTTTCGCCGATGGTGAGGCTCTCGACCGCGACACAACCTACACAGTTGCTTACGTGACGATGCAGGCTGTGCCGCAGCACTTCGGCCGCAACCGCCGCGATCTGGACCTAAGCGCAATTGGGGCTTTGGAGCGCTATCTCGCGAGACACGTGGACGTGTCACCAGCACTCCGCGGCACGGTGACTGCTGTCTGAGACCGTATATATCGTGTTTCAAAATTCACCGCACTTATAGGATAAGCTAACTATTCAGCAAACCATGGGACAAAGCGTTCCTGTCATTTGCTCAAATCGAATCCATGACCCTTTTTAGCTTCCCGGCAACTTCACTGGCGATCCCTGAAAGTTCGGGATTGCCGATCCGTTTCATGCCAGCAAGCGGGTCGACGGCGGAAACCTCGATGCCGTTCGCTTTTTCCTGCACAATAACGTTGCACGGCAGCATGGTGCCAATCTTGTCTTCGGCTTGCAAGGCTTGATGCGCCAAGGGCGGGTTGCAGGCGCCAAGAATCCGGTATGGCCGGAATTTCACACCCAGTTTCGCTTTCATCGTGGCGCTGACGTCAATGTCGGTGAGCACCCCAAAGCCCTCTTTCTTAAGAGCGGCAATCGTGCGTTCAACCACGTCATTGAAAGTTCCGGCTATCTTACGGTCAAATGTATAGTTCATTTCATTTCTCCTGTTTTACGTTGAGTAATTAGGCCAACCTAACTCATGCCAATAAATCCAAAATTCCTTTGCCGGCGATATAAATGCCCACCACTACGACGAGGCTTGCGAACAGGATGGTCAGCATGTTTTTCTTCTGGCCGAGCCATTGACCGGCCAGTGAACCAATCAGACCCCCAAAAATACCTCCACCAATGAAATAGATCGCAACCCGCCAGTCGATGAGACCAGACAACGCATAATTTGAAGCTGTCGTCGCACCAAAAATAGTGACGGCAACGAGGGAGGTTCCTATGGCATAGGCGATGGGCATTCCGGTTGCGAGCATGAGGCCTGGTACAATAAGAAACCCGCCGCCTATGCCAAAGAAGCCTGACAAGGCGCCAACACCCAGACCGACAAACAATAAAAGCGGCAAAAGTTGCTGCGCAGTCGAAAAATTCAACCGAATATCCGGATTGCCCTCAACATCTTTGCGCAATGCCATGACGGTGCCTACGACGACCATTACGAGGCCGAAGAGTGCCAGGAGTTGGTCACCGGGCACACGTATGGCAAGGCTCGAACCACCCCAGGCCCCAACAACCCCTGCCGCCGAAAACGTCCCCGCACAAGGCCATTTTACCATGCCTTTCCGGGCGTGATTGACGAGGTTGGATAGGGCGCTCAGCGACACCGCTATGGCACTCGTGCCGATGGCCAGATGTGGTGAACCTATGCCGACGACGTAAAGCAGCAAAGGCACGGCGATGATTGATCCGCCGCCGCCCACGAGGCCAAGCACGAAGCCAACCAGCGACCCCGAAGCGACTGATAGAAAGTCCTGCATCAGGCTGCGATACGGTTCCACGGCATGATTCGAAGAATCCTTGCCATGGCGCAACTGCCCGTAATGCCAGAGAACATCAGGCCAGCGCCGACGGCGCCGGAAAGAGCGTAGAATGCCGGATTGACGGTTAATCCCAGAAGGGCCCCCAGAAGGGCAAGACTGCCTGCCGTAATTTGAACCTGACGCATGATCTCGATGGGTTGCTTGCGATCCTGCGCTACGGGGAGCCCCGCTTTTTTCCAGGCTTCAATGCCGCCATCAAGGATGAAGGCGTCAACCTGAGCCGCCTGGGCAAGAAAGGCCGCATTCATGCGGGTGCGGTTGCCGCTCTTGCAATGGAAGACAATTGCTTTTTGGTCTTTGCCAACGCTGTTCTCACAGAGTTTTGACAATGGCATGTTATGGGCTTGCGGGATGCGCTCGCGGGCGTGTTCATCCATATCGCGGATGTCGACGAGGATTGCGCCTTGGTCGATAAGCGCCTTTGCGTCAGAAGGAGAAATATGGGGCAGGGACATGATTTTAGTTCCTTTCAGCAGTAAATAGACTTGAGTGTCTTGAGGATGCGGTTCACATCCGGGCTGGAGACATGGTAGTAAATCGTTTGGCCGTCGCGACGAAAATCAATGATTTTCTCCTCCCGCATCCTGGCGAGGTGTTGAGACAGCGCCGATTGGCTCAACCCCACATTGTCACATAGTGCCATGACGCTCATTTCGCCCCGTTCCAGGAGGCTGCAGAGGATCATCAGCCTTTTCTCATTGGCTAGCGCCTTCAAGAGCCCGACTGCCTCTGCGGCGCGTTCAGCAAAATCGGCCATTGACCTGTTGACCAGCAAAGTTGTCATCGCATTCCTTTAAATTAGATGTTGCTAATTTAGAATTATCTAATATATTGTCAAGAGAAAATTTTTTATGGAGACAGCGATGCCTTTAAAATCCATCATTCACGCCTTCTTTGATGAAACCACCAACACGGTGAGCTACCTGGTGGCTGATCCGGAAACCAAACGGGCAGCCGTCATAGACCCGGTCCTCGATTATGATCACAAGTCGGGCAAGGGCTCCGTAAAGTCAGCCGATGCAATTCTAGCCAAGTCAGTTGATGAGGGCTTCACGATTGACTGGGTGTTTGAAACTCATGCCCATGCCGACCATCTATCGGGTGCGCCCTACATCAAGATCAAAACAGGTGCGAAAGTTGCCATTGGCGAGCGCATCCGCGAGGTGCAGAAGATATTCCGGCCGGTCTTCAACGCCATGGATGTATCCGGTGACGGCTCGGAATTTGATCTGTTGTTCAAGGATGGTGATATTTTTGAAATCGGGAACCTGAAGGGTGAGGTTTTGGCCACGCCCGGCCACACTCCGGCGTGCGTGTCTTACAAGATTGGCGACGCGGTATTTGTTGGCGACACGCTGTTCATGCCGGACTATGGCACCGCGCGCGCCGATTTTCCCGGCGGCGATGCCCGCACACTCTATCGCTCCATCCGCAAACTTATGGCGATGCCAGCGGAAACGAGGCTTTTCATGTGTCACGACTATCTCCCGAAGGATGGCCGCAACCATTATGCCTGGGAAACCACGGTTGGCGAAGAACTTGCCCGCAACATCCAGGTGAATGAGGGAGTGAGCGAAGACGAATTCGTGGCGATGCGTTCAGCGCGTGATGCAACGCTTGCCGCACCAACGCTTCTCTTGCCATCAATCCAGGTGAATATTAGGGCTGGAAAGCTGCCGCCAGTTGACAGTGATGGCGTGCATTATCTTAAAATTCCTGTACGGCTTGCGCCCTGAGTGGCGGGATCCTTCGAGAACTTCGCAGTTGTTATTTGAATAATTTACACTGTTCCTCATGTCTTAAATCTGGTTGATTGCGCTTATTTGCCTCTATTTGACACTTCTATTCATGGTACATTTGGGAAGTGACGGACAGCATTGTGGATTTCTGCTTGTAGAAGTTGAGCGGACGTTTTGTGATCAATGGCAGTTGCCGAAGTCCCGATCCCACGTATTCACGGCTTTTCCAATTGAGAAGTGAGTGCGGCCGTTGCCGAACTGAGCGGGGTGAGTGCCGAGGATGTGCTCATCACGGCGGGAGCCTCATCGGCATTGTTCATCATCGCGACATCGCTTCTGAAAGCCGGCGATCATATTGTGGTGATCCGGCCGAACTATGCGACGAATATCGAGACGCCGCGGGCGATCGGCTGCGACATCAGTTATATCGATCTCACTTTCGAGAACGGCTTCCGGCTCGATCGCGCACAGGTCGAAGCCGCCATCCGGCCAGACACGAAATATGTATCGATCACCTATCCGCATAATCCGAGCGGGGTCATGCTCTCCGAGCGCGAACTGCGCGCGGTGGTCGATCTGGTCGAGAGAAGAGGCTGCAAGCTCCTGTTCGACGAGACCTATCGCGAAATGACCTTCGGCCCGATGCTGCCGATTTCCGGCACACTGAGCCCGAATGTGATCAGCGTATCAT
>JAHFPK010000194.1 GCA_023266715.1 Hyphomicrobiales bacterium
TCTCATCCACCACAATGATGAAAACCTGACCGACCCGACGCTCGATCCGGAGTCCTACTATCTGCTGCCGGACGAATGGGCGAAGCTGCCTGCGCCACTGAAGCAGCTCTATACCATCAATAATACGCTGGCAGGCCGCATGATTCTTGGTCCAATCATTGGAACAATCCGTTTCTGGTCCTCCGAATTTTTGGCCATCGCAAAAGGTGATATGGCAATTGCCAAAGCTTGGGCCTGGCATATCCCCGCCTGCGCCGTCACGCTTTTCTATGCGGTTTATGTTTGCGGCATTCCGGTGTGGGCCTATCTCCTGATGTTTGCCTGGCCCGGAATTGCATTTTCATTGGTGCGTTCTTTCTGCGAGCATCAGGCGGTGGAGAATCTGGGCGAGCGCACCATCGTCGTGGAATCATCGGGCCCCCTGTCGCTGATGTTCCTCAATAACAATCTGCATCTCCCCCATCACCTCAAGCCACGCATGGCGTGGTACGAGCTTCCAGCCTATTACCGGGCCGAGCGCGAAGAGCTTCTGCGAAAAAATCACGGCTACCTGATGCATGGTTACCGCGAAATCTTCCGGCGATATTTTTTCACGCCGAAGGAACCAGTTGCTTATCCGAGGCCAGAGTTTCTCACATCTTCCAAGGCTAAGTAACTGTAAAGATTGCGTCTTATCCATGTATCGAAGCGATAGCATTTGATTAACTGGCGTTTTATAAGCCTTATTTCGACTCTAATTGAAAATAGCCCCTAAAAATAAGGGTTTTCACGACTCGGCTAACGCGCTAGCTTCCCTATCGGCCGATTCGGCAAACGGAGATGAAACATGGCTGACGAAAAAATATTGACGGTTCCCCTGTCCAAAATGGCAGCAGAACTTTCCGAAAAACACGAGATGTCAAAAAAGCTTGCCGGCGAATTGCTGGCTGACTTTGTTGACCTCCTCGTGAAGCACCTGAAGAAGGGCAACAAGGTTCGCGTCACCGGACTTGGAATTTTCCAGGTCAGGAAGCGTCCAGCCCGTCTTGGCCGCAACCCAGCGACCGGCGAGCAAATCAAGATCAAAGCTTCGAAGAAGCTGGCTTTCCGTGCTGCCAAGGAAGTTAAAGAAAGCATCTAAGCTTTTTGGTTTGACCATTCAGCGGCCTCACATCTGTGGGGCCGTTTTTGTTTCGGCATTTGCCTGTCACGGTTCCTTGATCACGTAGACGGCAAATTTTCCCGCCTGTCCGCGTAATTCATAGTTGCTCCAGATCGCCGGAAACCTTGGGTCCTGAGCAATGAATTTCAGATAGTCGAAAGCTCCACCCCTAATGTAATCCTGCGAAGTGCTCTGATTGATGAAAACCACCTCGGGGCGAAATTTCTGCATGTCAGTCACGATTGCATCCAGAGTGTAGGCAATGATTGGATCATCCGGCAAAGGGCCATCGTGCCATCTGTCGGCTACATAGGGCACCAGCCAGAGTGTGGGAAAGCGTGAACCCCAAACGAGGTTTTCCCGGACGGCAAGCGGAAAGCCGTTAAACACATTGGTCGAGGCGATAAGGAAAGATTTGGCGCCGGGACGATACTGGGAAATGGCCCCGCCAAAAGCCGTGCCATGATACGCCTGGGACGAAAAGCTGAGTGCCGTCATCACTATCGCCACAATTACCGGCACGAGAGGTGATTTCTTCCTCTTATCGGCGTTCCCCGTTCCGACGATTCCTGCGAGGGCAATAATTCCGCTGACTGCTGCAAAAATCTGCGCCGGCATGATCTGATAATAAAATCCCTTGGCCTGAAGAAAGTACGCCGCAAGAAATCCAACGGCGGCGGCAAAGGCAAGAATTGAAAGCTCCCGCATGGGTCCCCTAGCCATGTAGATCAGCACAAGTGCAAGAGCCAAAACCAGAACTGGGCGGATGCCACGCTCCAGGATCACCGCCGCGTCGAAACCGTAATAGGGCACATAGGCGGCAACGCCGAAATGCACCATCTCGGCCAAGAAAAGCGGGCAACAGATCACAATTGCAGCGCCATAGATGACAGCAAAGACGGCCGCGCCAAGATTCTCAGGTGCAAACACCGCACGCAAATTCCGGCCGCGCAGCAGAAGGAGCGCTTCGACTGCAAGCGGCGCCAGGACCGCATGAGGCTTGAGACAGATGGCTGCGGCCGCAAGCACACCCACGAGGACGGATTCAGTTAGGGAAATTTGTATACCCTGGAAGCGCCCGAAACGCAGGATAAGCCAAGGCATGAACAGAAGTGCTAGAAGATGTTCGCGCTGACCGAACGAAAGTGCCGGAATGAACAAAAAAGCCGCTGCCAGCAAAAATAAAATTAGCCTTTCGGTCCAATCGGGCACGCCGTTGATCATCGCAAGGTAGCGCCTGACCAAAAGCAGGCTGGCAGCGGTAATTGCGAAAAACACGCCATAGAGTGTTTCGATCGGTGCAAGTCCCGCGGTGCGACTCAGCATCACGACAGGCACGGTCAGCCAGATGGCGAGGGGCGGATTAACCTCGACGAAATCCCGGTAGAGTTTGCCACCATCAAGCACGCCTTGCGCAACATAAAGAAACCATGCCGCGTCGTGATTGAGGTCGGAGTCCAGTCTTATGACGATCTGGCAGACAAAAAGAATTGCCATAAGAATCAGGAAAATTGCTGGACGAAATACCCGATCGAGCGTCACCATGGGCCGGAATGCTTGGGCAAAAAGACTTGCGTCTTGCTCAACCAGAATCCGAAGGCCGGGACAACAATGACAACCGGCACCATGGCAATCCACAAGGGCAGGCCCAACTGTGCGACGATGGCGTAGACAACGGCCTGGTTCACCGCAAAACAACTCAGCGATAACGCCGCGAAACGCGGAAGTGAAAAAACATGACGGCTGGTTCCGTCAAAGGTCCAGAACCAGTTGCCGATATAGGACACGAGGGAAGCCGCAAGGAAGGCCGCAAAATTGGCGCGCAGGGGTGCGAATTGCAGAAGGCTATTGAGGGTCAGAGCGGTCAATACATGGACACCCGTGGCGCCTCCGCCGACGGCGGCGAATTTTGCCGCTTGCCGCAGAATCCCGTTCATTGGGCGCGCTGGGCCACGGCCAGCAGGGATACGCCGATAGGCAAGGAAACGCGACCCACAAAATTACTCTCAAATCCGAAGATTTTCTTGAGGATGTCATTCATCAAATTGGATGGCATGCTGTCGTCGCCCTCCTCTTTCAAACCGAGCGCCTTCTTGCACAGCCGCACGGCGGCAATTGCCGGAAACAGCAAGGTGTTGAAGTAGCTGATGCGTATGGGTTCAAGGCCGGCGCGACGCAGGGTGGCATCGAGTTGGCCACGCGTATAGCGACGGAAGTGATGGTGGGTCACATCATGCTGGCTCCACAGCCAGGGCAAGGCGGGAACCGTCATCATCAAGCGACCGCCCGGCGCCAGTTGCTCGCGCAGCTTCGCAAGGCTATCCACATCGCGTTCAACATGTTCAATCACGTCAAAGGCAACAACGATATCAAAGGAGCCTGGAGCATAGGGAATGCCATCGGGCAGCATGCCGCTTTTTACATCAATTGGCAATTTGCGGCGGGCAATGGCGCGGGCCTCATCATCCAACTCAAAGGCCTCAAGCGAGCCAAATTCGGACAGCATGCGCAAATTACCGCCAGTGCCACAACCTGCCTCGAGAAGGCGAAGGCCAATGCTTTTCGGAGCGAACCTGGCGATGACGGATTTCAGAATCCGGCGGCGCGCGCAGAACCACCAGTGTTCGCCTTCGAGCTGGTCGAGGCGGTGATAGACGTTTCTTTCCATGATTTGGATTGATCCTCGTGTGCTTCGAGACCGCGCATTTCGCGGACGAGATAAAGCGGCCGATTGCGGACTTCGGAATAGATGCGGCCCACATATTCACCAAGAATGCCGGTGGCCACAATGTTCAGCGAGCCAAGAAAAAGCACGGCCACCATAAGCGAGGCATAGCCCGGAACTGCATTGCCGTAGAGCATGGTATGGATGACGAGCCAGAACGCATAAGCGAAGGTCAATAAACCGAGTCCAAGGCCAAAATAGGTCCAGATGCGGAGTGGCACGGTGGACGAGCCGGTAATGCCATCAATGGCAAAATTCCACAGTTTCCAATAGCGCCATTTTGTGGTGCCGGCGGCGCGGGCCTCGCGGGCATAGTCAATGCCGATCTGCTTGAAGCCGACCCAGGCAAAAAGGCCCTTCATGAAACGGGTCTTTTCAGGCAGGTGTTTCACCGCTTCGACAACGCGGCGGTCCATCAGGCGGAAGTCGCCCGTATTGTGCGGTATGCGCACATCGGCGATCCAGTTGTGAAGACGGTAAAAGAGATTGGCAGTCATACGCTTCGAGAGGTCATCGCTGTCACGCCGGGTCCGGCGGGCATAAACAACTTCATAGCCCTCGCGCCATTTGGCCAGCATGTCGGCGATCAGTTCAGGTGGATCCTGAAGATCTGCGTCGATGGGAACCACGGCATCGCCCCGGGCATAATCCAGTCCGGCTGAGAGCGCCGTATCCTTGCCGAAATTGCGCGACAGACTCAGGACCTTGATCCGGCTATCTCTCCCATGGTGGCGCATCAACTGGGCCAAGGTCAGATCAGAACTGCCGTCATCGACGCAGACAATCTCGAAATCCGCGGTAATTTTTTCAAGCACAGGCACAAGCCTGGCGAAGAAAAGCTCGATTCCCTCCTGCTCGTTGTACATGGGCACGACCACCGACAGCAACGGTCTGCGCGCATCTTCCCGTCGTCTTTTGGGCGTTGTCATTCTTTCGTGTCCCATCATCAAGTGGTCTTGTGTCTAATGCAGAGCTGTTAACATTTGGTAGTGCGGCGCGTGCGATTGGCAGCGAGGCAAGGATATCAACTCATTGATTAAAAGTTGTTTTTCGGGATTGGGAAGAATTTACGAAAGATTAACTGTGACTTCAGAGCTTATGGCGCTCCAAACTGGCCAGCCTCACCCGTCCGATCATCATGGCTGACAGTCTTTCCAGTGAATTCTTCTCACCGCCCGACCGATTGCGAAAGGCCCTGCGCATCGGCTATTGAAGCGCAAAGCTTTCTTTTTTTCCCAAGGAAAATTCCATGAAATCGCAGGCGCGCGTCGTTGTCATCGGGGGTGGTGTGGTTGGCTGCTCTGTGCTCTATCACCTCACCAAGGCGGGCTGGAAAGACGTGGTTCTGGTTGAGCGCGACCGCTTGACATCCGGTTCCACCTGGCATGCGGCGGGCGGTTTTCATACACTCAACGGCGATCCCAATGTGGCGAAGCTGCAGGGCTATACCATTGGCCTCTACGATGAACTCGAGAAGATTTCCGGCCAGGCCTGCGGCCTGCACCGGTCCGGCGGGCTGATTCTGGCGGATACGCCGGAGCGCCTGGAATGGCTGAAAATGGCCCATGCTCGGGCCAAATATCTCGGCCTTGAGACCGAGATGATGTCGATGAAGGAAGCCAAGGCGCTGAACCCGCTTCTCGAGGAGAAATACTTTGTAGGCGCCATGCTGGATGCAGCTGACGGCAATCTTGATCCCGAGGGCACGACCCAT
>JAHFPK010000195.1 GCA_023266715.1 Hyphomicrobiales bacterium
CCACCGGGATAACGCGGGTTACCTTCGGGCGTCGTCATGCCGGGAAGGCCAAGCCTTGCACCAAGATCAAGCAGCACGGTCTGGAACGGCCGCACGTCACGGTCAGGCTCGACCACGGGCTGGCGGATTGAATCGGCGGGGCCATCGGCTTCCGAAATCGGACGGTCGAGCATCGAGATGCAGTCCCAGCGTTCGAGATAAGTTGTATCGGGCAGGATGAGATCGGCGTAATGCACCATCTCGGAGTCATAGGCATCGGAATAGATGATGCGCGGGATAACGTATTCGCCGTCGTCGCGCTTGGCGGTGAGCGCTTTCAACGTATCGGGCACATTCATGGCCGAATTCCAGCTCATGTTGGCCATATACATGAAGAGAAGGTCAATGCCGTAGGGATCGCCTTTGGCAGCATTGTTGATCACCATGTGCATGAGGCCATGGGCGGCAAGCGGCGCATCCCAGGAATAGGCCTTGTCAATGCGAAGGGGCGTGCCTTCAGCATCAACCAGGAGATCATCGGGGCTGGTGACAAAGCCCAATGGCGGGCCAGGCATGGGCGTATTGGGTCGTATCTGCCCCAGCTTGCCCGCTGGCCTTATGGGTGGCGGGATTGGTTTTGGAAAGGGCGGCTTGTAGCGGAAGCCGCCGGGCACATCGATCGTACCCAGAATGATTTGCAGGATGTGAATGATACGGCAGGTCTGGAAGCCATTGGCATGGGCGGAAATTCCCCGCATGGCATGCATGGAGACGGGGCGGCCCACCGTTTTCTCATGCCTGCGGCCTGTATAATCCGTCCACGGAATATCAAGCTCAATCTGCTGCTCAAAGGCCACGTCGGCAATTTCGGCGGCGATGCGCCGGATTGTACTCGCAGGAATTGCGCAGCGTTCAGCCACGGATTCCGGCGCATATTCAGTGGAGACAAACCGTTCGGCAATCAGGGTGAAACTAGTCACAACCTTGCGGCCATCAGGCAAAATAAATCGTCCCATAAGCTTTGGCGAGGCATCGCTTGAGGTGGACGACATGGGCGAATTGGTGTGGGCATCCAAGACCAGGGCAGCGCCCGAAGCTTCGCGAGCGAAGAGGCCGTCATCGGCGCCACCGGGATTTTCAATCACCAGCCAGGGCGCGTTGGTATAGCGCTGCAAATATTCGCCATCGACTTTTTGTGCGCCCAACAATTCATGAATGAGGGCGCCGACAAACAATCCGTCAGTGCCTGGCTTGAGTCCCACCCACTCATCGGCAATGGCCGAATAGCCCGTCTTCACCGGATTGATGGACACGAATTTTGCGCCCCTGGCTTTCAACTTGCCAAGGCCGGTCTTGATCGGATTTGAGGCATGGTCTTCCGCCACGCCGAACAACAGGAAATACTTTGTGTGTTTCCAATCGGGTTCACCAAACTCCCAAAAGGAGCCACCAAAGGTATAGAGGCCAGCGGCAGCCATATTCACCGAACAGAAGCCGCCATGGGCCGCATAGTTGGGGGTGCCAAACTGCGTGGCCCACCAGCCCGTAAGTCCCTGGGATTGGTCGCGGCCGGTGAAAAAGGCGAGCTTCGTGGGATCCCTATTGCGAATTTCCGAGAGCCAAAGGGTGGCCGTGCGCAACGCCTCTTCCCACTCCACTTCGCGGAATTCACCACTTCCGCGCTCGCCCACCCGCATCAGGGGTTTTGACAGGCGCGCCGGGGAATAGTGTTGCTTGATTCCCGAAGCGCCCTTGCCGCAGATCACCCCCTTATTGACGGGATGGTCGCGATTGCCCTCAATATACTTAACGGTGCCGTCCTTGAGATAAACCTTAATCCCGCAGCGGCAGGCACACATGTAACAGGTGGTGGTTTTCACCTCGTCCCAGGTTTTTGGCGATATTTCGATAATGGGTTCAGTCATTGCGTTCCATGATGCGACGATTCCAACCTACATTAGGGCGCGGGTTGGTACTATGATAGATCCAGACGGTTATTTCCCGGGGACCAAATCATTTGCGCGACTGGCTCGTACATATCAAGCGTTCAGAAAACTCAAGCCTGCAAATGCAAATCCGCGAGGCCCTAGTCTCCGCCATACTTGACCAGCAACTAGCGCGCGAAGAGCCCATTCCGTCTACCCGCAAAATGGCAAAGTCGCTCAGCGTTTCGCGCAATACGGTAGTTCTGGCCTATCAGGGACTGCTTGATGACGGCTTCCTCATGGCCAAGGAGCGCTCGGGTTACTATGTAGCCGAGAAAGCGGGGCTGGATACGGCCCTCCCGAAGCGCTCGTCCCCGGCAAAGCTCAATGGCGCCAATGATGCAATTGACTGGGCCAGCCGCTTCAAAAAGAATCCGGGCAACCAGGAGAATATTTCAAAGCCCCTGAACTGGCAGAGCTACACCTATCCCTTCATCTACGGGCAGGTTGACCACACGCTTTTCCCCGTAGCCGAATGGCGCGATTGTACCCGGCAGGCGCTTGGTAAAAAATGGCTCGGCACCTGGACCAACGATACCTGGGCCCATGACGATCCCATGCTGGTGGAACACATCCGCCGCCGCATTCTGCCGCGCCGAGGAATCATGGCGAGCGATGACGAAATTCTCATCACGCTGGGGGCGCAGAACGCGCTTTACCTCCTTGCCAGTCTTCTGGTTGACGAGACGACGCGGGTTGTCATGGAAGAACCGGGCTACCCCGATGTGCGCAATATCTTCCAGTTGAAATCAAAGCATGTGGCGCTGGTGCCCGTTGACGAGCATGGCCTCACGTTGAATTCCGATCTCAACAATGCGCAGATTGTTTTCACCACGCCCAGCCACCAGTTTCCGACCACCGCCACCATGCCCATCGAACGGCGCATGGCATTGTTGAAACTTGCGGTAGCGCGAGACTTCATCATCATCGAAGATGATTACGAGTTCGAGACAAATTATGTGAATGAGCCCTGCCCTGCCTTGAAGTCACTCGATGACAAGGGCCATGTCATTTACGTGGGCTCGCTGTCGAAGTCACTGTTCCCGGGGCTGAGGCTCGGCTTCATGGTGGGGCCGAAAAAACTTATTGCGGAAGCCCGGGCGCTGCGCCGGCTCATGGTACGCCATGCCCCCAATAACAATCAACGCACTGCCGCCTTGTTCTTGTCCCTTGGCCACCATGATACCCTGATCCGCCGCTTGCACCGGGCCTATCGCACACGCTGGGAAATCATGGGACAAGCACTTGAACAGCACTTCCCTGCCTCATCGCGCCTGCCCAGTTTTGGCGGCACCAGCTTTTGGGTCAGGGGACCCGCCGATCTCGACAGCGAAGTACTGGCAAAAGCCGCCGCCGCCAAAAGCATTCTGATTGAACCGGGGCGCATCAATTTTGGCAGGAAAAATCCGCCACGGAATTATTTCCGTTTGGCCTTCTCCTCCATTGATGAAAAGAAAATTATACAAGGCGTGAAGCTGCTGGCCGAAACGATCAATGATGCCCGAGCCTAGTTTCGCCGACAACAGGTCGCGGGCGGCCACTTTCGCGCTTGTGGCCATTGGGCTGGCTTCAACGCAGGATGCGATCGTTAAGGGCATGTCCGGCACCTATCCAGTGTACGAGACAATGCTGATCCGGGGCCTCACGTCATTGCCAATATTAGGCGTATGGCTGGCACATACCCACGGGCTTCAAGCGCTGATTACGCCCCTGTGGCGACGGGTTATCCTACGCGCGCTTATCCTGTGTTCAGCTTATCTCGCGTTCATTCTCTCCATTGCCGCGATGCCGATTGCCAACATGATTGCGATTTATTTCACCATGCCATTTTTTGTGGCAGGTCTTGCCGGACCTTTTCTCGGAGAGCGTGTTCCGCTCTATCGCTGGATCGCCATCAGCGCAGGTTTTGTTGGCGTAATCGTCATGGTGCGGCCCGGAGTGCAAGCCTTTGAGCCCGCATCGCTATTGGCGCTTTATTCAGCTTTTGGATATGCCGTCGGGCAAATGATGGGACGCAATCTGGCGCAACGCGTTGCACCCCTCGTCATCGCCAATTGGCAGAATGCGACTTATTTCATCTTTGCCGCGGTTATCGGCGTTATTGTGCAGGCCACTGGTTTTGCCGGGGAAAGCCACAAGAGCCTGGCGTTTCTTACGCGGCCTTTTGTGTGGCCCACACTTCAGGATTTTCTACTGTTGAGTGCTGTGGGTGCCCTGGCGGCTTTCGCGATGATGAGTTTCATATCAGCCTATAGATTGGCGGAATCAAATTTTGTAGCGCCCTTCGAGTATTCGGGCATGGCGTGGGCTGTCATGTTTGGTTTGCTGTTCTTCAATGATTTTCCCGATCTCTGGACCTGGATCGGCATGGCAATCGTTGCGGGCGCAGGCCTTTTCATGCTGGCCATGGACCGTTTCAGGTTTCAAACGGGATAGCCGGCCCAGGGTTTTACGGTGCGGAGTGCCAGCGACGATTGGATACGCTGCACCCCGGGCAGCCGCGAGATTCGTGAACGATGGATACGCTCGTAGTCAGCGGCATCAATGGCTACCACACGCAGGAGATAATCGAACTGACCGCTCATCAAATGGCATTCCAGAATTTCCGGCACGCGCTGGATGGCTTTTTCAAATTTCTCAAATGCCTCTTCGGTTTGCGCCGACAGCGATACTTCGACGAAGAATTCGTTGGCCAGCCCAAGCGCCGTGCGATCAAGGGTAGCGGTATAGCGTGTGATCACGCCCGCCTCTTCCAGAAGTTTCACGCGGCGGTGGCAGGACGAGGCGGAAAGACCAGCCTTTGTGGCGAGATCATTGATTGACTGCTGGGCATTTTTTTGCATCTCAATCAGAATGATTTTATCGATCTTGTCCATTTCACGCTGTTTCATTCTACCATCTCTACAATAATTCGAATTTTATTTCAATACTGCGTTGCTCCCTCCCCCTCTTTGGAAATTCATTCGAAGCGATCTGGGATATTCTGTCGGCACTCAACGGGAGGAACGGCAAATGCTTATCGGCGTACCAAAGGAAATCAAGAATCATGAATACCGCGTCGGCATGACGCCTATTTCCGTGCGTGAAGCTGTACGCAACGGCCACAAGGCCTGGGTCCAGGCGAATGCCGGCGGCGGCATTGGGGTATCGGATGCGGATTACACAGCTGCTGGGGCTGAAATCATCAAGTCGGCAGAAGAGATTTTTGCCAAGGCCGAAATGATCGTGAAGGTGAAGGAGCCCCAGGCGGTTGAGCGCGCCATGCTGCGCGAAGGTCAAATTCTTTATACTTATTTGCATTTGGCACCAGATCCGGAACAGACCAAAGACCTCGTCAAGTCAGGTGCTGTCTGCATCGCCTATGAAACCGTGACATCGGCGCGCGGCGGTCTTCCCCTGCTCGCCCCGATGAGCCAAGTCGCGGGCCGCATGTCGGTTCAATCGGGCGCGCATTCGCTTGAAAAAGCCCAGGGTGGCCGCGGCATGTTGCTGGGCGGTGTTCCAGGTGTTTCTCCTGCCAAGGTCGTGATCCTTGGCGGTGGCGTGGTCGGCACCAATGCGGCAGCGATTGCCATTGGCATGGGCGCCGATGTCACC
>JAHFPK010000196.1:0-2350 GCA_023266715.1 Hyphomicrobiales bacterium
CTGCGAGTATTACGGCAAAGAGTGCAATGAAGACGGGTTCAAGACCAAAAAGCATTCCCATCCAGCTTGCCGGAATATATTGGGCACCAAAGACGGCAAGCACCTGATAACCGACGTTGCCGACAAGGGCGGCAACGACGATGCGGCTCCAGGCGCTCCAGGGCATGGGCTTTACGCCGAGATAGATGGCTAGAAGCAAGCCAACGATGCCTGCCGGAAAAACGCGCAGAACCATGACGGTTTCGGGAGGCACATTGAGAACGAGGTAGCGCGTGACGACGGGAACCATGCCCCACATGGTGACTGCAAAGAACACAGCTGCCAATCCCGCAAGGCTCGCGCGAGGTTTTAACAGGGAGCCAAATTGAGCAAGGGCCACGCCAAACAGGATAATGGCGCCCGCAATGAGAGTTGCTGTTGTGACCACTTCGCCGAGAAAAAGGTAACCAGACAACATGGACAGGATGGGAATGAGATAGAGCGAAGCGCCAACCGTTGTCGGCTGCAGTCTGGCGGTTGCGAAATTCCACGTGCTGACAGTTAGAAGTGTGCCGACAAAGGTGAGATAGAGCAAGGCTACCAGGCCATTGCGATCAAGATTACGTGCAGTTTCCCAAGTGCCGGAGGATGCAAAGGCAAGGGCAGGCAGTGCGGCCAATATGCAAGAGAGCGCTGTGATTTTGAAGGAGCCATAGGTCTGGATGAGGGATTTGCTGAAGATCACATAGATCGACCAGAAGAAACCGCAGACAAAGATCATCAGGCCACCGGTTATGATATTTTCATGGACTGATCCGGCAGGGCTGTCGCCACTGAACAGGTAGAGAGTGCCGGCGAAGGACACAACGAGACCGATGACGGTGGGAATGGCAATTCTCTCGGTGCCAAAAAAACCGGCGAGCAGGGCGATGAGGAGCGGCTGGGTTGAAATGATGATTCCGCCAACCCCCGTCGTTACATAGGCAAAGCCGAAGATGGAGCCGGCGAAATAGCCGAACATGCCAAGGGAAATCAGAAGCAGGCGGGGGAGGTCTTTTCGTGCCACGGTGTAGCCGCCGAAAAGTGGGAGCAGCATGAGGCAGGGAATGGCAACGGCGATGGTGCGTATGACAAGTGCATCAGCGGGGCCTGTGGCGAGCGAGAATGAGCGGATAAAGGCGGGGGCCGCTCCCCAAACGAGCACGGTGAGGCCTAACATTAGGAATGCTGTGGTCTTGTTGGGTTGATCGGTCATGTCTTGCAAGTAGAATGCTTCACGCGTGGACAGCCGTCCATAAACGGCAACGCGGGGCTGATATGTTCAAGTGGTTTCCCCGATTCTCTCCATCACCGGCCCTCGAGCCGGTGATCCAGCCTGGATGGTCGGCTCGAAGCCCGACCATGGAGATATTTTGTTGAAGATCCAGATAATTCAGGCGGTTTCGCGGGCCAGAATTTTTTTAACCGCCGGTCGTTGGGCCATGCGGGTACGGTGGTCGAGCACCTTTGGAAAACGCTTTGGATCCACGCCATCCGCTTCAAGCCAACTGGCGATGGTGAAGAGATAGGGATCACAGATGGTGTAGGCTTCGCCCATAACCCAGGGGCCCTTGAAATATTCGCGCTCAATGAGGTCGAAACATTCGCCGACGTTTTGTGGGACTTTCTTTTTCATGGTTTCCATCGCCGGCTGATCATCGCTCCAGCGATAGCCGCGCATCCGATGGGCGTGGGCCACATGCACCGTTGCGCAGAGGTAACTGTTGAAGGACTGGATTTGGGCAAAGCGGAAAGGATCGTTCGCAGGAATGAGATTGGCTTTGGGAAACATCTGGGCAATGAAGACCAGAATAGCGGGCGTTTCGGTGAGAATACCCTGATCAGTGACCAGGGCGGGAACCCGGCTCTTGGGATTGATCTTCAGATATTCCGGCTTGCGCTGGTCATTCTCGGCAAAACTCAGGCGCATTGTCTCAAAGGCCGCGCCGGATTCCTCAAGCGTGATGTGTGAGGCGAGAGAACAGGTATTAGCAGCATAGAAGAGGGTGAGCATGGTGTTTTACCTTTTTTCCTCACCCTGAGGTGCGACCCCGGACTTGATCCGGGGAGCCTCGAAGGGCTGGTGGATACGGAAACAGATGCTTCGAGGCTCACGGGGCTATGCCCCGCGAGCACCTCAGCATGAGGGTGTTGTAAGGTCAGGCAATGGCCTTTTCAGTGAGCAGCTGTTTCAATTCACCGGACTGGAACATTTCCATCATGATATCGCTGCCGCCGATGAATTCGCCCTTGACATAGAGCTGGGGAATGGTGGGCCAGCTGGCATATTCCTTGATGCCCTGGCGGATCTCATCACTGTCCAGCACATTGA
>JAHFPK010000196.1:2360-5534 GCA_023266715.1 Hyphomicrobiales bacterium
GATGCCCTTGAAGGGCACGCCCATGTGATTGAGAATCTGCGTGGCCTTGCCGGAAAAGCCGCACATGGGCATGTCGGGCGTGCCCTTCATGAAGAGCACCACGTCGTTGGTCTTCACTTCATTGTCGATCCATTTTGCAATATCAGTCATAGTCTTTTCTCTTTCGCTTCAAAGTAAACTCGTTTTTCTTTGTCGAGCTGTTCCTGGGACTTCTGCACCGTCTCTACCCTGATCTTGCGGCTGCTTTGGAGTGGCGCAACAAACCACCCGCCCCTGGTCTCGGTAATTGCGTTAACCTTTGATTTCTGTGCAAACTCCGGCAGCCAAACAGTAGGATCGTTCACTTCGCTAAGATCAGCTTTGATTTTTGTCTTAGCATTGCGCTGTTCATCGTCACTAATAGAACCCATCAGGTCTATTTTACCCCTGAATATAGCCCAAACAAAATAGATCATTCCGATTATCGTCGCTGCGCTCAACAACGAAAAAATCAACGAAATGATTTGAAATTTACTCATCGGTATAGATCAGTTCTCTAAAACACTTGTCGTTAATGCGAGCGCATGGAGTTCGCCGCCCATGCGGCCTTTGAGGCTTGCGTATACCATTTGATGCTGCTGGACGCGAGACTTGCCCTTGAAGGCTGCTGACATCACCGTGGCGGCATAGTGGTTGCCATCGCCGGCGAGATCGCGGATTTCGATGTTCGCATCGGGCAGAGCTTCCTTTATGAAGCGTTCAATTTCAGCGGCGGCCATGGCCATCGGTCGGTTCCTTAAAGCTCGCCCGCCATATAGGCCGGGAACCAGCCTTCATGGGCGCTTTTCAACTCAGCCAGAGATATAGTCGCTTGGCCATGGACATTCAATGTAGCATCGTCTGTTACCGTTCCAATGCGGATCACATCGATGCCGTTGACATGGGCCTGCGTGATGATTTTTGCAGCCTCCGCGGCTTTGCAGGTGAGGACATAGCGGGCCTGGTCCTCGCCAAAGAGTGCTTCGTGGGTCATGGCCTCCAGGTTGGCCCCAAGGCCTGAGGCCAAGGCCATTTCGATGACGGATGCGCCTAGGCCACCGTCAGAAATGTCATGTACTCCAGAGACTTGGCCGTGATTTATGAGATTTCGCACGAAGTCGCCATGGCGCTTTTCCCTAGCCAGATCGACGGGTGGGGGAGCGCCTTCCTCGCGGCCGAGGACCTCGCGGAGGTAGATCGACTGGCCGAGGTGGGAGCCGTGGCCGCCCAAAAGCAGGATGGCTTCGCCATCCACCTTGAAGGCGAGTGTGGTCATCTTGCTGAGGTCGGCGAGCAGGCCGACGCCGCCGATGGCGGGGGTGGGCAGGATCGCCTGGCCATTGGTTTCGTTGTAGAGCGAGACGTTTCCGGAAACGACGGGGTAAGCAAGCGCGCGGCAGGCGGCGTCGATGCCTTTAATGACGAAGACGAGCTGGCCCATAGTTTCCGGCTTTTCTGGATTGCCAAAATTTAAATTATCGGTGATGGCGATGGGTTCTGCGCCAACGCAAGTCAGGTTGCGCCAGCTTTCCGCCACG
Organism: Hyphomicrobiales bacterium; assembly: GCA_023266715.1. Taxonomy (GTDB): domain Bacteria; phylum Pseudomonadota; class Alphaproteobacteria; order Rhizobiales; family Aestuariivirgaceae; genus Aestuariivirga. The sequence continues at coordinate 3,917 of JAHFPK010000196.1, forward strand.
GCCTGCTTGCCGCCCTCGAAGGGATCGGCTTCGACATAGCGGGGCGTCACATCGGTGGTGAGCGCAATGGCCTTATTGGGGCCAACGCGCACCACGCCCGCATCACCGCCGGGGATTTGGGCTGAGTTGGACTGGATCAGGTAATCATATTGTTCCCAGACCCAGCGCCTAGAACACATGTCGGGCGAGCCCACGATTTTCAGAATGGCGGCCTTCAAATCATTGGGGGCAGGGACATCGTTCAAAACGGCGAGCTTCTTCGGCTCGATCCAGGGCCTATCATATTCCGGCGCTTCATCACCCATCTGCTTGATCGGCAGATCGGCTTTCACCTCGCCTTCGTGCTTGATGATGAAGCGTAGCGTGTCGGTGGTGTGGCCGACGATGGCGAAATCCAGTCCCCATTTGTGGAAAATGGCTTCGGCCTGTTTTTCCAATTCCGGGCGGAGCACCATGAGCATGCGCTCCTGGCTTTCCGACAGCATCATTTCATAGGCCGTCATGTGTTCTTCACGGCAGGGCACCATGTCGAGATTGAGCTCAATGCCGAGATTGCCCTTGGCGCCCATTTCAACGGCGGATGATGTGAGGCCAGCGGCCCCCATGTCTTGGATGGCGATGACAGCACCGCTCGCCATCAACTCGAGGCAGGCTTCCAGCAGGCATTTTTCCGTGAAAGGATCGCCCACTTGCACGGTGGGGCGTTTTTCCTCGGCGTTGTCGTCAAATTCGGCGGAAGCCATGGTCGCGCCGTGAATGCCATCGCGGCCCGTCTTGGCGCCAAGATAGACCACGGGAAGGCCCACGCCCCTGGCCTTGGAATAGAAAATCTTGTCGGCGTCCGCCAACCCCACAGCCATTGCATTAACGAGAATGTTGCCATTGTAGCGTTCATGGAAATTTACCTCGCCGCCAACCGTTGGCACACCGAAGGAATTGCCATAACCGCCGATGCCGGCGACGACACCTGAGACGAGGTGGCGGGTTTTGGGGTGGTCAGGGGCACCGAAACGCAGGGCATTGAGCGAGGCGATGGGGCGTGCGCCCATGGTGAATACGTCACGCAAAATGCCGCCCACACCCGTTGCCGAGCCCTGATAGGGCTCAATGAAGGAGGGGTGGTTATGGCTTTCCATTTTGAAGACCACGGCCTGGCCATCGCCAATATCCACAACGCCGGCATTTTCGCCGGGCCCCTGGATCACGCGGGGACCCTTGGTGGGGAGCGTCTTCAGCCATTTTTTCGAAGATTTATAGGAGCAGTGCTCGTTCCACATGGCCGAGCAGATGCCGAGTTCGGTCATGGTGGGCTCGCGGCCCAAAAGTCTTACAAAGCGCGCATATTCGTCGGGCTTGAGGCCGTGTTGCTTGACAATGTCGAGGGTGATTTTGGGGGCGCTGGATTGAGTCATGTTGCGGGGCGGTTTAGCCGCCCGCATTGGGATACACAATGGAATTTGGACGATATCCCCGGTTAGGCGGCGGCCTGGCCCTCAAAGGCGCGACGAGGGTTTTTGCCGAGTTCCTTGGCTTTGCCAAAGGAGTCGACCGGAGCCTCATGAACCAGCCGGTTTATGCGCACCTGCAGAGCCATGTTGGCGTCGTTGAGGGCCTGTTC
>JAHFPK010000197.1 GCA_023266715.1 Hyphomicrobiales bacterium
GGGCTACGCCCGGCATGCGCACAAATATGCCGTGGGCGGCGAGGCCCTCCAGAATTTTTCTCGCGTAAGTGCCGTCGCGCCCGCAATCGACGGCGACAAAATTGGTTGATGAGGGGATGCAGCCGAAGCCATTGAACTGGGCAATGGCATAAATTTTTTCGCGGGCCCGGGCGACGCGCTCTTGCACCGTCTTGAGGTAATCCTGATCGGCGAGTGCGGCGATGGCACCAGTCTGGCCCATGCGGTTTACACCGAAATGATTTCTGATTTTGTCGAAGGCTGAAACGAGATGGGGATGTCCGAGTGCGTAACCAACGCGCACGCCTGCCATGCCATAGGCTTTTGAAAAGGTGCGAAAGCGCAGGACATTTGGATTGGTCATATCAAGGACGGGAACGGTGCCCTCGGCAAATTCGTGATAGGCCTCATCCAGCATGAGCAGCGAGCCGGCTGGAATATTGTCGATCAGCTCTTGCACAGCATTTGCTTTCCAGCAGGTGCCCATGGGATTATCGGGATTGGCAAAATAAATGAGGCGGGCATTTTCCTTTTTTGCAAGGGCAAGGAGGGAGGCAGGGTCTTCGTGGTCATTCACGTAAGGCGTGGTGACGAGCCTTCCGCCAAATCCTGCAACATGAAAATTATAGGTGGGATAGGCGCCATAGGAATTTGCAACGGTAACGCCGGGTTCAACAAAGAGCCTGACGGCCAGGCCAAAGAGGCCGTCGATGCCTTCGCCGACGGTGACGTTTTCAATGCTGATCTTGTGGTGCTTGGCGATTGCCGCGCGGAGATCATAGACTTCCGGATCGCCATATTTCCATGACTCGACGGTCGCTTCCTGCATGGCGGCAATCGCCTTGGGCGAAGGGCCGAAAACGCTTTCATTGGCGCCGATGCGGGCGCGAAGCGGAATACCAGTGCGCCGCAGGATGGTTTCAGGGCCAACGAAGGGAACGGTGGAGGGCAGGGATTCGATAAGGGGGGTAAAACTGATCATGGGTCCATATTTTTTTGAATATGGGCATCTGATCTTTTGGTCATACAATTGTCAATGATCAGTTAACGGATGAATCAGGGATCAGGCATGTTCCAGTGGCAGGCCTGCCGCTTTCCATTCGGGGAAACCATCTTCCAGGCGGCGCGCCTTGAAACCACGGGCCCGCAATGCGGCAACTGCTTCGAATGAGAGGACACAATAGCTGCTGCGGCAATAGGCGACGATTTCCTGTTGGGGATCGAGTTCGGCAAGTCGCGCGTTGAGATCGTTCAAAGGAATGTTGAGAGCGTGGGGGAGGTGGCCCTGGACGAATTCGTCTGTCGGCCTGACGTCGAGAATAGTCACGAAGCCTGCCTGTGAACGCTCCAGCAATTCTTTGCGTGAGACAGGCTCCATCGCATCACGATCGGTAAAATATCCGCGCACGACCTTGCCTACTTCCGCGATATTTCGTTCCGCGACATGGCGCAGGGAAGCAAGCAGCTTGAGCACAGTTTCATCGCTGAGAAAGTAGAGAATGAATTTTCCATTCCGCCTGGAGGCGACAAGACCGGCGCGGCGCAAATGCTGCAGGTGCTGGGAGGTATTGGCGATTGAGAGGTGAACGCGCGCCGACAGGGCCTCAACGCCGCATTCGCCCTGAGCCAGATGCTCAAGAATCTCGAGCCGATGGGCATGGCCGAGGGCGCGGGCTACGTTCGCGAACTCCGCGAAGAGTTTTTGCTTGGGGCCTGTTGACACTGTTAGGTTCCATACATTATATCAATCAAGTGATTAATTGAATATAGCTAAAACCGCCTGTTGGCAAGGGATTTTTGGATATGTCCGAGTTTTTATTGGCCCATGAGCCACAGGTCCGGCTGTTTTTCCTCTTTTCGATCCTAGCCACCATGGCCGCATGGGAGGTGGCGGCACCGCGGAGGCGGCAGGAGATTCCCCGGCTTTTGCGCTGGAGCAATAATATCGCAGTTGTGGTGGTCGATACGATACTGGTTCGCCTGACCTTTCCGATCGTGGCGGTGGGCATGGCGCTCTTGGCGGACGAGCGGGGCTGGGGGTTGCTGAATATTTTCACGGTGCCTGGCTGGCTCGCCTTTGTCGTATCGCTACTGCTGCTCGATCTCGCGATTTACCTGCAGCATGTGATGTTCCATGCGGTGCCAGCATTCTGGAGGCTGCACCGGATGCACCACGCCGATCTGGAGTTTGATGTCACCACGGGTTTGCGCTTTCATCCCATCGAAATTCTGCTGTCGATGGCGCTTAAGCTTGCCATTGTAGTAGCACTCGGTCCGCCAGCGGTTGCGGTGCTGGTTTTTGAGGTGCTGCTGAATGGAACGGCGCTGTTCAATCACAGCAACATTCGCATTCCGCTGAGACTGGATCGCGTCTTGCGTTTGATCGTTGTGACGCCCGATATGCACAGAGTTCATCATTCCATTTACCCACAAGAGACCAATAGCAATTTTGGTTTCAATCTGCCGTGGTGGGACCGCTTGCTGGGAACCTATCGGGCCCAACCACGAGAAGGCCATGAGGGCATGATCATCGGCATCGAACAATTCCGTACGCCGAGGGATTTGTGGCTTGACCAGATGTTGATCCAGCCTTTGCGGGGGCCGGCCAGCGGCTATCCCATCAATCGAGAGGGAAACCCGAAATGAATATTTCCCGTCTCATTCCCCGTGTGTTGCTCGTCGCTGTCATCGCGGGTGCCGTGCTTTGGGCGGCAGTTTATCGCGATCAATTTGACGCCACATCCTTGGACCGCTGGCTTGTCGATTTCAGTCTGTGGGCGCCTGTCGTTCACGTGCTGCTCTTTGCAATAGGAACCATCGTGTTTCTGCCGGGCTCGCTGTTTGCTCTTGCCGGTGGCGCGTTGTTCGGGCCAGTGTGGGGCGCCGCCCTCAATCTCCTTGGTGCCACCTTCGGCGCGAGCCTTGCTTTTCTCATTGCGCGTTATGTCGCCGGCGATTGGGTGGCACGGAAATCGGGTGGGCATCTGAAACGATTGGTAGACGGGGTGGATAAGGAAGGCTGGCGCTTTGTGGCCTTTGTCCGACTGGTGCCGCTGTTTCCATTCAACCTGACCAATTATGCGCTGGGGCTCACGCGCATCAGCTTTCTGCCCTATGTCACCACCTCTTTCATCTGCATGGCGCCGGGCGCCATCGCTTTCAGCTGGTTGGGGCACGCGGGCCAAGGGGCACTGTCAGGCGATGTATCGGCAATCCGTTACGGGCTTTATGCGCTTGGATTGCTGGCGGTGATTGGCTTTGTGCCGCGGCTGATCAAGCGGATGCGGCAAGGTGGGATTGCCTGGATTGAAACCAACGAACTGCAAAGGCAGATGACGGTTGGTGCGGCCCTTACAATCATCGATGTTCGCGGGCCGGACGAATTCATTGGCGACCTTGGCCATATTCCAGGTGCGGTCAACATTCCGGTCGGCGACATTCCCAATCGTTTGATCGAAATCAAGGCGCTGGGAGACAAGCCGGTTATCATGGCGTGTAAGACCGACAAGCGCTCAGCACGGGCGGCGGAGCTCTTGAGGGATGAAAATTTTGCCGACGTGCGCGTGCTGCGGGGCGGTATGAAGCGCTGGAACCGGCATGGCCTTCAGGCCAAGGGCAGTGCTTCAGAGACATGAAGGAGAACGCAGATGAAAAAAGTTTCGAACCTGTTCGCTGGCGCATTGACCACCGCACTGGTTTTCACGCCGGGCTTGGCTCTGGCGCAGACTGACAGCGAAAGATACGGCTATGGCCCGGGCATGATGGGGTGGGGTGGAGGATACGGCATGTTTTTTGGACCGCTGTTTATGATCCTGACACTGATTGTTGTAATTGCCGCCATTGTGCTTCTTGTCCAATGGCTCAGCGGCGGATCATGGCAAGGGGCGCAAAAGCCAACTGGCCCTGCTCCGCTCGATATCCTGAAAGCGCGCTTTGCGCGTGGCGAGATTGACCAGAAAGAGTTCGAGGACCGCCGCAAGGTACTGGCTGAATGAAGGCCCTGTTTGTCCTGAATGATCCGCCTTACGGAACCGAACGCTGCTACAATGGGTTGCGTCTTGCCCATGCCCTGCTCAAGAACGACCCGTCAGCGGAGATCACCGTCTTCCTGATGGCGGATGCGGTTGTCGCGGCGCATAAGGGGCAGAAGACGCCGGATGGCTATTACAACATGGAGCGCATGCTGAAGCGTGTGGTTATCGGCAAGGGCCAGGTGCTGCTCTGCGGCACCTGCATGGACGCGCGCGGCATGACCTCAGAAGACGTGATGGAAGGCGCGCGCCGTAGCAGCATGGATGAATTGGCGACTGCGACGGTGTCTGCCGATAAAGTGTTCGTGTTCTGAGCGAATTGAAAACAGCGGTCTCTGTTACTCAAATAGATCTGAATGTGTACCGGTTCGGTGGAGCGCCAAAACCTCAGGATCATCAAGGTCATAGATGAGGAGCCAGTCGGGTTCGATGTGACATTCCCAAAACCCTTTCCACTCTCCCGAAAGCATGTGCGGGCGATTCTTTGCTGGAAGCTTCTCATCATTCATGAGAAGGGCGAGAACTGGCCTGCTGCCGGTACGCCGCGCTTCGTCATACGGTTGTAGTCTTTCTTGAAGGTCGTGCCGTATTCGATCCTTCTCATACGTTAGCGCTTAAATGTTGCGCCGAGAGCAGCTGTTAACTCATCGAGGGTTGCAGCCGTTGCATATTTTCCACGTTTTGTAGACTTCCTCGCATCGCGAAGCACGCGTGCGGTTTCCTTGTTAGGAAGATGGAGCGAGAGTGGAATGCCACCCTCCTCAACGACAGCGCGATAACTCATGTTGATGAAGGTGCTATGGGATACACCAAGCCGCTTCAGAATACCTTCGGCATCCCGCTTTATCTTGGGCTCGATACGCGCGCGAACAACGTCTGATTTGTTGATGGTGGCCATTTGCTCATTTCCTTGTTGTAGCTACAATGTAGCACATTCGCTGGCGTGCGCAAGTATTCATGTCAGTTCGTATCTTCTTTAAGTGCAATGCTGCCTGCAAATAGTGCCTACAAACGAAACATAAAATGTTGAAGCCTGCTCGGTTGAGTATGCCAATTAAGGCACAGTTCTTCCAAAGCATCTGGCTCTCCTTGCAAAGGGCCAAAAGTGTAACCTTTGTCTGCGGTATGAAATGTAACCTATGTGTCCGGAACGGACCCTGATGTCATTGGCAGGTTTTGGTTGACGAATTTTGATGGAATCCTCAGCGCCAAACATCCATTATCCAATTCCTCGTTTAGAATCCTTACAAGTGGTACTTAAGACATGGTTGCGATGGCTGGAGATCGGACAACCTACTTCGGCAGGGACCACCAACAGAAGCTGAAGTCGTTGGCTTCAAGGAGATACGTTACATCGAATATCCAATAGGCTGTCTTTGTGGCTCACCAGCGAATCTGCTCAATCTCGGTGAAGTTCACCTGGGTTCCATCCGTGTGTTGCACATA
>JAHFPK010000198.1 GCA_023266715.1 Hyphomicrobiales bacterium
CCTTACTGGGTGAGCTATCCCGATATCGTGATGTTGGCTGGTGGTGTTCCGGTCGTCGTGCAGACCTCCCTGGAGCATGGCTTCAAGGTGCAGGCTGTGGATTTGGAACGGGCAATTTCTCCAAAAACCAAATGGCTCATCCTCAATTCGCCGTCCAACCCGAGTGGAGCCGCCTATTCCCATGCCGAACTAAAGAGGCTCACCGATGTTTTTCTGAAGCATCCCCATGTTTGGATTTTGACCGATGATATGTATGAGCATCTGGTTTATGATGACTTCAAGTTTTTCACGCCGGCGCAGGTTGAACCCAAGCTCTATGACAGAACACTGACGATGAACGGTGTTTCCAAAGCCTATTGCATGACGGGCTGGCGCATTGGCTATGGGGCCGGGCCGGAAGCGCTGATCAAGGCCATGTCCAAGCTGCAATCGCAGTCAACCTCCAATCCTTCCTCCATTGCCCAGTGGGCGGCGGTTGAAGCCTTGAATGGGCCGCAGGATTTCATCCCGGCGCACAACAAGGTTTTCAAGGAGCGGCGCGATCTCGTGGTTTCCATGCTTAACCAGGCCAAGGGCATTTCATGCCCGACGCCGGAGGGGGCGTTTTATGTCTATCCCTCCTGTGCCGGGACCATTGGCAAGACGGCTCCGTCAGGGAACGCAATCAAGAACGACGAGGATTTCGTAACCGGGTTGCTGGCTGCGGAGGGAGTTGCCGCGGTTCACGGCGGGGCGTTTGGCAGTTCGCCGTTCTTCCGCATCTCCTATGCGACGGCCACATCAATCCTTGAAGACGCGTGCATGCGAATCCAGCGCTTTTGCGGCAACTTGAAATAAGGAAAAAAGTGAATCATGTTCGATAGTTCCATTGTTCCTCTCAGCCATTCCCTGAAGTCGCTTTCGGCTATTCTGAAGAAGGCAGAAGCCTATTGCGAAGCCAGGAAGATCGATCCCAATGTGCTGCTCACGGCCCGGCTGTTTCCGGACATGTTTCCGCTTGTCCGGCAGGTGCAACTTACCTGCGATTTTGCCAAGGGCTGCGGGGCCAGGCTCGCGGGGCTCCCGGTTCCCAGCTTTCCTGACGAGGAGAAAACCTTTGCCGAACTGCAGGCTCGCATCGCCAAGACCCTGGATTTTATCGGCAGCCTTAAAAGGGAGCAATTTGCCGATGCGGCCACGCGGACCGTTACGGTAAAGATCGCAGGCAAGGATACGGAAAATAAGGGCGCTGCCTATCTTTCAAGTGTTGTGTTGCCCAACTTCTATTTTCACCTGACCACAGCCTACAATATCCTGCGCCACAACGGCCTTGAGATAGGCAAGGGTGACTTTTTGGGGCGGAGCTAAGCCAATTCTACTTTTTTTGGCCTGAGGAAATAGCCGATCGCGATCACCAGGACCACGCCACCGGTAGCTGAAATATAATGCAACTGACGGGGCACCTGCAGCCCAAGATGGGCAAAGGCTGCCGTATCGCTGACGATCATTTCGCCTGCAATCCAACCCAGCAGCGCCGCGCCCGCCCATACAAATATTGGATATCTGGCGATGATGCTGGTGATGAGCGAGGCGCCAATCACAATGAGCGGAATAGAAAGCGCGAGACCAAAAATAAAGAGCGAATAATCTTCGCGCGCAATGGCAGCGATGGCCACGACATTGTCCAGGCTCATGACCGCGTCGGCCATGGCGATTGTGCCCACCGCTTTCCAGAGCCTATCCGAAGCAGCGATTTCCTTTTCGCCTTTTTCCTCACCCCAAATGAGCTTAACAGCGATCCAAATGAGGAGAACGCCGCCCAGAGCTTTAAGGAAAGGAATTCCCAGGACTTGGGTGACGATGAAGGCGAAAACGATGCGCAATCCGATTGCGGCACCCGCACCCAACAGGATGCCAATGCGGCGTTGTTTATCGGGCAGCGACCGGCAGGCCAAGGCAATAACGACGGCATTGTCACCCGATAGCAAAAGATCAATCCAAACGATTTGCGCTACTGACAAGATGTAAGCGGGTGCAATTTCCATGGGTCTCTCGAATCGTTTTAGCGAAAATGGTTGTTTTGTCGGGGTTCTGCAAGAGTTTACTGGCAATCAGTCAAACGGGGTTTCATATGGGCTGTGCGTGTCTGAGGCGGTTATCCGAAAGAACTTTTAAGGAACTTTTTTCTTTTGCAGGCGTTACATAAAAAGCCGTGCTGCGCCCCATTGGGGTCACAATCGGCTGTGAATGCTGATGGCGATTATTCAAAAGGAAACTCCAATGCGTAAAATTTTATCTGTTAGCCTTCTCGCCCTTATGACTATGGCCTCGGCGGCTGATGCCAAGTCGGGTGTAAAGATTGGTGTATTGTCTTGCGGCGTAGGCGGTGGCGTTGGCTATATCATTGGGTCAAACAAGCCTGTCGACTGTGTTTATCAACCCGCAAACGGTAACCGGGCAGAACATTATTCCGGCTCAATCGGCAAGCTCGGCATCGATATCGGGGTTACGGGCCAGACAGTGGTAGCCTGGGCTGTATTTGCCCCCGGCAAAATCAAGCGTGGTGCGTTGAAGGGTTACTATGGCGGGGCTTCGGCGGAGGCCACAGTTTTAGTTGGCCTTGGAGCCAATGTTTTGATTGGTGGATTTAATAAAAGCATCAATTTACAGCCTTTGAGCGTGCAAGCCCAAACGGGCCTCAATATCGCTGCTGGCGTTGCAAGCCTCCGGCTTAGATACACCGGAAGCTGAACTGCGACAGGTTAGATAACCTATTGAAAAAGGGGCCTAATTGGCTCCTTTTTTATTGCCGATGCTGACTTTTGGATCTTTGTGCGGCGTTGCAATTGGTCTGCAATGGGGCGAAATCTTGGGAATTGGGTGGTTTTGGTGTGCTGCAATTTGTCAGGTATCAAGGGCGGAATCAGCGAAAACTTGATCGCTTAAGTGGCGTTTGCAGGGTGGAATTATGAACGTTTCTTTGAAAAGAACGGCGTTACTGGCTGGAAATATTTTGGCCGGCATGTACGGCAGCGTTGCCTATGCTGCCAATATTGCGCTGGAAAGTGCGCTTCCTGCAGTCTCAGGCGTCAATGGCAAGGCGGAAATCGGCGGCGGCTGGACCGATATTGATGATTTAAGCAGCGATGAAGTGTTCCGTGGCGGCGCGGCCCTCAGTTTCCCGGCAGGTGACATGTTCGGCATCCAGGCCGCTTCTTTGACATCTTCAGTGCTGGCGTGTTGGGCAGCGGCACTTTGGGTTCTGACGAAGAGTCAGAAGACGGAGTGACATGCGAGTGCATCGGGCCGCCTCAGCCTGTATGCGCGCGGGCAGAAGCCCGTGTTGGCGATAGGCAATGGATATACAATGCCGCCGCCCGAAATGGCAAAATTCCCGCCAATTGTGGCTCTGAACAGATCGCTTTACGCGACTGAACTGAAGATCATCAGCAGGCTGAATAAAGATCTTGAGAAGGCCGGAGCTTTACCTATCGAACGCCTGCCGCAATTGAATGAATGAGGCGGATGCTTATGGTCTCATGACGGTCCCGATTTTTGACCCATATAAAGCACAGCGGCGACAGCCCTAGTTGGGTACGGAAATCCCTGGTGGAATGCCGTCTCCGCACGCGACGGCATCTGGCGGCATTGCATATTTTCATGAAGACACTCAGCTCCAGGACAAAGTGCTCAATGGTTTCCTGGGGCACATATCGATACAGTTCGATACAGTGGCGTATTTTGGCCGGCCACTCCGCCGATTGACTAAAAAATTTAAGGGCTCACGCGTTTCTCTTGCCGATGCGCCCTTCAAACTTCGCGATGACATGTCTGAAAAGGCCGTTGCCATTCACAAGGGCGGATTGGGATTTGCAGTCGCGGCTGACTTGGCCGGTGTTCCTCAAATCCTGTTGTACAGTCACGAGGAACATTGGTTCACCGCAAATGCTATTGTTAGGGCAGGGGCGGGAGTGGCTGCCAAGTATAATGATATCACCGATGAAACACTAACTGAGGCAACAGAGCGGGTTACAGGCTCTCCGGTCATGCGCGAACGGGCGTTGCGGCTAGAGCAAATCCCGGCGAAGTTGCATGACTTCGCCGACAAGGATTTGCTCCAACATATTGATTTGGCGCGATTCCTTTTCGGCAAGGTGATTCCACCTTGCCGGGAAGCGCGCTAGCGGAAGAAAATGCTGAATTCAGGACTGCCAATCCTGTACGGACAATCGCCGATATTGCTGCAAGACTTATTCGCGTGGCTTGAGCTGGCTGAAGCTTTTGTGCTCCGCCAGCATTTCGCGGATACGCCGTCTAAAGAGGCGTTTTGCATTCGTGCCTATATTCTATCTTACCCGCGACAATTGTCTAACTACAGCAGAGCAGCGAAAACTTGCCCCTTGCCAAGCGCTCGAATTGGCGCAAGCATGGTGGTGCCGGATGCGCCCAGAGACGGGGCCTGAACCCCGCACATGGACGATCCTGCAGTGAAATTGGGAGGATCGAACATGGACGCCAACCTCGGCAGAAGGTCCCAGGGCTCGCGCTGCGTTGCACTCGTGGGCCCCTATCTCAGCGGCAAGACAACCCTACTCGAAGCCATTCTCTTTCGCACCGGGGCCATACGGCGCCAGGGCAAAATCTCAGAAAAATCAACAATAGGCGATGCGTCACCGGAAGCGCGCGGCCACGGCATGAGCGTTGAACTCAATGTTGCCACGACCGACTATCTCGGCGAGCGCTATACATTTCTGGATTGCCCGGGCTCCATCGAATTCAACCAGGACATCGGCGCCGCCCTGGTAGGCTGCGACGTTGCCGTTGTGGTCTGCGAAGCCGATGAAAAGAAAGTTCCGGCCTTGCAGCTCATTCTCAAGCGGCTTGATGAAATCGGCCTGCCGCGCATTGTGTTCATCAACAAGATTGACCATTCGAACAAGACGCCCCATGCGGTGCTTGAATTCATGCAGCCCGCCAGCAGCAAACCGCTGGTTTTGCGGCAACTGCCCATATGGACCAATGGCATCGTCACCGGGTTTGTCGATCTGGCATTGGAGCGGGCCTTTGTTTACCGCGAGCATGCGGAAAGCACGGTGATTGAAATACCAGCCGACATGAAGCCCGAAGAAAAAACCGAACGCTTTGCCATGTTGGAAAAGCTGGCGGACCATGACGATGAATTGCTGGAGCAGCTGCTGTCCGACATGGAGCCGCCGCGCGACCGGGTTTTTGCCGATCTTTCACGCGAGTTGGCGGAAGGGCAGGTGACGCCCGTGTTCTTTGGCTCGGCTGAACATGGCAATGGCATTGGACGGCTGCTGAAGGCCTTGCGCCACGAGGCGCCCACCATTGAGGCAACGGTCAAACGGCTGGAGTTGAAAAACGGCGCTGGAGCTACGGCGCAGGTTTTGAAGACATTTCACACGGCCAGTGGCGGAAAGCTCTCGATCGCCCGGGTGCTTGGCGGCGAGTTGGCTGATGGCGCCGTGCTCTATGGGGCCAGAGGCCAGGAAGCG